>DATFQQ010000268.1:0-8956 GCA_035264195.1 Candidatus Sulfotelmatobacter sp.
CGGAGGGCGCAATCCTGAAACACTGCCCGCGCCGCCCGGAGATATTCGTGCCTACGATGTGCGGACCGGGAAGCTGCGCTGGTCTTTCCACACGATTCCTCATCCCGGAGAATTCGGCTACGAAACTTGGCCAAGAGATGCATGGAAGACCAGCGGTGCCGCGAACAACTGGGCTGGTATGGCGCTCGATGCTCGCCGGGGCATCGTGTTTGTTCCTACAGGCTCAGCAGCCTCTGATTTCTATGGGGCCGATCGCGTCGGAGATGACCTTTTTGCGAATTGCGAAATCGCGCTGAACGCCGAGACCGGCGAGCGGATCTGGCATTTCCAGGGAGTACACCACGATCTGTGGGATCGCGATTTTCCATCAGCACCAGTCTTAGTCACGCTCAAGCGCGACGGAAAGCCTCTGGATGCAGTCGTTCAGACAAGCAAGCAGGGCTTCCTTTACATATTCGATCGCGTCACCGGAAAACCTCTGGTTCCAATCGAGTACCGTAAATATCCGGCCAGCACGTTGCCCGGCGAACTTGCTGCTGCTGAACAAGGACTTCCGACCTGGCCCGCTCCCTATGCTCGTCAAGCTTTAACCGAGGACATGCTGACCACGCGAACTCCAGAGGCGCATCAGTGGGCCTTGGATCGCTTCCGCACTTCGATCCATGAAGGACAGTTTGTGCCCTTTCGAGTCGGTCTGGAAACGATCGTTTTCCCGGGCTTCGATGGCGCAGCAGAATGGGGCGGCCCGGCCGTAGATCCAGAGACAGACATCATTTACATCAATTCCAACGAAATGGCGTGGACAGCCTCACTTTTCGAGGACAAGGGCGAGCGCGGCGCCAAGGCAATCTATCTCAGCCAGTGCGCAGTATGTCATGGCGAGAACATGCATGGCGCGCCCCCGGACATTCCCGCACTTGCCGGCATTGGCGACCATCGCAGCGCTGCTGACATCGCAACGACTATCCGCAGCGGCAAAGGGCGCATGCCCGGATTTCCGAACCTTCAAGAAGACCAAGTGAATGGTCTGGTGGAATACCTCCTTATCGGAGAGAACAAGGAACTCGCTAACGCGGGGCCGCCTCTTCCCGCGATGAAATATCGACTCACCGGGTATCGTCGTTTTCTTGACCCTGACGGCTACCCTGCGATTACGCCTCCTTGGGGAACCCTGAATGCGATCGATCTGAACAGCGGCGAGTACAAATGGAAAATCAGCCTCGGTGAATACCCGGAACTTGCGGCGAAAGGTTTGAAGAGTACAGGTTCAGAAAACTATGGCGGCGCTGTCGTGACGGCTGGCGGCGTGCTCTTTATCGGTGCTACCAACTACGACAAAAAAATTCGCGCGTTCGACAAGGCGACCGGAGAACTTCTCTGGGAAACGACTCTGCCCTTCGCCGGAAACGCCTCCCCCATCACTTATATGATTGACGGACGCCAATACGTTGCGATCGCCGCGAGTGGCGGAAAAGATCCGAGGTCGAGCTCTGGCGGAGTGTACGTAGCTTTCGCCTTACCTCAAAACATGACACATTAAACATGGGTCGAAAGCTTTCATATCTTCATTCTCTCTTGACCAGTCAAAAGACTTGTCTGTGTAGAAGAGAACTTTCGAAGAGGCAACATTTCGAGGAGCGCATAGCAATCTAAATTTTGCTAAAGTTGGTTGCGATGAATACACGATTGCGCTCAAACCTCTGCGTGATATTTCTTGTTTTCGCCGCTCTGCTCACGGCACAGGCCCAGATAGAAAAAGTCGTGATCGACAATAAAGCCCAGGCTCACCCCTTTCCTCATTTCTGGGAGCACATGTTCGGCTCCGGGCGCGCCATTTTGTCGTTACGCGAGAGCTATCGTAACGATCTCCGCGAGGTCAAGGATGCCACGGGCATGCAGTACGTTCGCTTCCATGCCATTTTTCAGGATGAAGTCGGTCTCTATGACGAAGATCCGAGCGGCAAACCCATCTTCAACTTCTCTTATGTGGACCAGATCTATGACGGCCTGCTCCAGAACGGAGTCCGCCCGTTCGTGGAGCTAAGTTTCATGCCGAAGAAATTGGCGTCGCGCGAAGACGCCTTGCACGCCTTCTGGTACAAGCAAAACGTCTCTCCGCCGAAAGACTACGCCAAGTGGGACGAGATGATCACTCAGTTCACAAAGCATCTGGTCGACCGCTACGGAATTGACGAAGTCTCACAATGGTATTTCGAAGTGTGGAACGAACCCAATATCGACTTCTGGGTCGGTAATCCGAAGCAGTCGACGTACTTCGAACTCTACGACCACACCGCACGGGCGATCAAAGCGGTAAGCCCGAGGCTTCGGGTGGGCGGGCCGGCGACAGCACAAGCCGCCTGGGCGGATGACTTCATTCGCCATTGCGCCGACAATAAAGTACCGGTCGATTTCGTTTCATCGCACGTCTACGGCAATGACAAAGCGGAAGATGTTTTCGGCACCCATGAACAGATTCCACGCGACCGCATGGTTTGCCGCGCGATTAGCAAAGTCCATCAGCAGATCAAGTCGTCTGCAATGCCGAATTTGCCGCTCATCTGGTCAGAGTTCAATGCCAGTTACGCCAATGAGCCTGACGTAACGGACGCTCCTTATATGGGTCCGTGGCTGGCCGACACAATCCGCCAATGTGATGGGCTGGTCGATGAAATGTCTTACTGGACGTTCTCAGACGTTTTCGAGGAGCAAGGAGTGGTCAAACAGCCCTTCTATGGTGGTTATGGCTTGATCGCCGAAGATAGCATCCCGAAGCCAGCATTTAATGTGTTCGAACTGCTGCACGGTCTGGGCGACGAACGCCTCGCGGTTTCCTCGGACAATATTCTTGCTACCCGGCGGCCGGATGGATCGCTCGTAATCGCCGCTTGGAACCTGACTGGCCCGGGCTCGGGTGCATCCGACAAGACCATTCAGTTGCAGTTCGCCCATGTTCAGATTGGCAGTGTTCGCATCGTAAGAGTCGATAGTGACCACGGCGATGTCCACAAAGCGTACGAAGCCATGGGGTCCCCGCGATATCCGACTCGCGAGCAGATTGAGAAGCTGCGCACCGCGTCTCATCTTTCGCCGTCGGAAGTTCAGAAGATCACGGGCGATTCATTGGAGCTGAAAATTCCGCGTGAAGGATTAGTGCTGATCGATGCGCGGCCAACAACCTAGTAACCTCAGTATTGGACCGACAGTTCGCTCCATGTGACGCCCAGGGAATGAAGAATGAGAGCGTCTCCGAGCGTGAGCTTGCGAGGCTCATCCACAATCTCATAGGCATAGTGCACCTTCGGATCACGAGTGATGCACCACTGTTCGTGTTCTTGTGTGCCCAAGCAATGCGGGCAAATCAGGGTCGTTTCCTGCTGGCTATGCTGCTGCGTGAAATCGACGTTCTTCATACCTTTCTCCTTCGCACCGAAAATACCCTGCCATGCGATCTAAAGAGTTGGATGGTCCCAGCTAATCCGACTGCCTGTTCCTGCAGACTAATACGCGTCCAAATACCGTGAAATCCGCGTGCGCATGCACGTGACTACTGATGCCGATGAATGTTTTCCGTGAAGCAGCACGGAAATTCGAGTTCGAGACCGGCATCGAGATGTCGAAACTCACTCATTGTGCGCGCCGTCTCGTTGATGAGTGATTTAGATCACACCCGTGTTCTTATGCATTCACTAGAAAAGAGTTAGCGCTCTGCACAGTCACGTATGAGCGCTGTTTATGCGTCGATTTCGCAGTTTCTAGCAGATTCTTACTAGAGATTCGCAAAATTACTAGTTACTAAAATGACCTCGCGCATGAATCCCAAGTGGAACGGGCAGTTCTCGTGCTTTGACCTCGTCGCGAAGACGGCGTCCTGTCCGCGCAGCGTAGTCCGGGTTCGTGACTTCGAAATCGGCGATGGCGAATTTGTGGTGATGGCTGGTCCATGCGCCGTTGAATCTGAGAGCCAGTTGTTGCGAACCGCCGAAGCGGTAGCCCGAGCTGGAGCCCGAGTGCTTCGGGGAGGCGCTTATAAGCCGCGATCTTCTCCCTACGCGTTTCAAGGATTAGGAGTAGAAGGCCTCAAACTCCTGCGCAAAGCTCGCGAAGAAACTGGCCTTGCCATCATCACCGAAGTCATGAGCGAGGAAGACGTCGATCTCATCGCAGAATATGCCGACATCATGCAGGTTGGCACCCGCAGCATGGAGAACTTCGCTCTGCTCGAGGCTCTTGGCGGTTGCGGACGCCCGGTTTTCTTGAAACGAGGCATGACGGCGACGTTGGAAGAGTTTCTGCGTTCGGCACAAGTAATCGCGCTGGCCGGGAACCTTCAGATCATTTTGTGTGAGCGGGGCATTCGTACCTTCGAAACCGCTACGCGCAACACGCTCGACATCGCCGCTGTACCGGTGCTCAAGACCGTTTCGCATCTTCCAGTCGTCGTCGATCCCAGTCATGCGGCCGGAGTCCGCAGTCTAGTGCCCGTCCTCTCACGCGCCGCCGCCGTAGTGGGCGCGGATGGATTACTCGTCGAGGTACATCCGACTCCAGAACAAGCGATGAGCGATGGCAACCAGTCGCTGAACTTCGCCGAGTTCCGTCACATGATGGCTGATCTGCAGCCTTATCTGGAATTGCAGCATGCGTCCCGTCAGCTTGGTCCGCAACTTCTCGCAGCAGGAGGAGCGGATTAGTGCTGGTGCGCTTCATCGCAGCTTTCTGCCTTCTCCTGACACCGACAATGCCGGCGCCTGCATCTGGATCCGCAGCCAGCCCAACTCCTCCTCTGCTTTATACAGTAACGAAAAGCTACGAGCCGCTCGCATGGCTTCATGGGGCAGATCGCTTCGGAGTGGGCACTGCCATCTACTTCAAACAGGGAAGTAAGCAACGCCCTTTGCTTCCGAGCTTTGCGGCTTCGGCGGATCCTGCTGTGTCGTTCGACGGACAACGAGTGCTGTTTGCTGGAAAGGCTCACGCGCAAGATCCGTGGCAGGTTTGGGAGGTCTCTCTCTCTGAAGGGAAACCGCGTCGAATCACCTCGGGCAATGACGACTGCGTACGACCGTTCTATCTGCCGGATGATCGGATCGTGTACGCGCGAAAGACCAACGGACGATTTGTCATCGAAACATCGGACTTGATGGGCGCCAGCCCGTTTCCCTTGACCTATATCTCGTCGAACGCTCTTCCGACGGATATCCTACGCGACGGCCGCATTCTGTTTCAGTCCTCATACCCGTTGGGAACCGATGGCCTCCCCGAACTCTACACCGTCTATTCCGATGGCAGCGGGGTCGAGTCGTACCGCTGCGACCACCGTGGCGCGCGGCATTCCGGACGGCAAAACAAGTCAGGGGATATCGTATTCGCCTCCGCCCATGGCCTTGCGCGATTTACCTCCGCGCGAGCGCAGGAAGTTCCCATTACCGCTCCCGCTGGCGAGTACGACGAGGTTGTCGAAACTGAATCCAACGGTTGGATCGTTACCTGGCGTCCGGATGCCAAAACGACCTTTCGCTTAGTGCGGTGGATGCCGGGCTCAAGGGACCTAGAACCATTCTTCACCGAGCCGGGGACAAATATCGTACAGCCGACTCTAGTCATGGAGCATGCCCTGCCCAACCGCCATCCTTCGGCTCTGCATGACTGGCCAAACGCGAACCTGTTGTGCCTGAACGCGTACACATCGAAATATCAATTCATTCCCGGATCGATTCACACCGTACGCATGTATGTACGCGACGCAGAAGGCGCCACGAAGCTCCTCGGCAGCGCATCAGTCGAGCGAGACGGATCCTTCTTCGTTCAAGTACCGACCGAACAGCCAATCCAGATCGAATTGCTCGATGCAACCGGCAAGACGCTGAAGCGTGAATCGGGATTCTACTGGATGCGTCGCGGCGAACAGCGAGGATGCGTTGGCTGCCACGCTGGTCCCGAGACGGCGCCCGAAAATGCAGTTCCCATGATTCTGCTGAAGTCGACTACTCCCGCGGACATGACCGGGGCATTGGCACAGAGCGCAGGAGGACATTGATTTGAGATTGCGATTCACCCTCGTCTTGATGTTGTCCTCCGCCGGACTCGCGCAGGCGCCTCAGACATCCGCGACTGGCCCCATTCGATTTGAAGATGCGACCGCCAAGTCCGGCATTCAGTTCACTCACAGCTTTGGTGCAGAGCGTCTCGGTTCGCTTCTCGAAAGCACCGGTTCCGGTTGCGTCTGGCTTGACTACAACAACGATGGTTTTCCCGATCTCTACGTCGCGAGTGGCAGGCCGCTTGGAGAGGGAATTCATCCGTATCCGCTCAAGCAGGCTCCGGCAACGCCTCCCCACAATCATCTGTACAAAAACAACGGAGACGGCACCTTCACCGACGTGACGGAACAAGCTGGCGTGGCTGCGAACATCTATGGCACGGCTGCCATCGCGGCAGATTACGACAACGACGGCCTCGTCGACCTCTTCGTTACGGGCTACGGCAAGGCGATTCTCTATCACAACAACGGGGACGGAACCTTCACTGATGTCACCGCGAAGGCCGGTATCAACGTCGATGGGTGGTCGATCAGTTCTGCCTGGCTCGACTACGACCGCGACGGCTGCGTCGACCTCTTCGTCGGTCGTTACGTAAAGTTTGATCCGAAGTACCGCAACTACTACTCCGCCGATAATTATCCCGGCCCGCTTGATTACGCTGGCGACACCAACCGCCTCTACCACAACGACTGCCACGGAACGTTCACCGACGTTACAGATAAGTCCGGCATCGGGGCTTACAAAGGGCGCACCATGGGCGTGACTGCGGCCGACTACGATGGCGATGGCTATCCCGATATCTACGTCGCCAACGACAAGACCGAGAATTTCCTCTTCCATAACAAGCGCGACGGAACATTCGACGAAGTTGCCGGAGACCTCGGGGTTGCCTACGGCCAGAACGGTGAGAGCACATCAGCGATGGGCCCCGTTTTTGCCGACGTTGACGGCGATGGCCGCGTCGATCTCTTGGTGACCGATTCCAAATACAACCGCCTGATGCGTAACGCGGGGTCGAATGGTTTCGAGGATATCGGCCCTAGCTCAGGAATTTCGCAAGCGACCGCTCAGTACACAAGTTGGGGCACAGGAATTTACGACTTCGACAATGACAGCTGGCTAGACATTCTGATTTTCCACGGTGGATTAATCCATCTCGTTCCGCAGGAGCAGTCGCTGTTCCGCGGACTCGGAAACGGAAAATTTGCTGACGTCTCGCGCGATGCAGGTTCGATTCTTGATGTTAAGACTGTCTCCCGCGGCGCTTGCTTCGCCGACTACGACAACGACGGCAGGGTCGATGCATTTGTCGTAAACCTCGGAGCGCCCGCCATGCTCCTGCACAACGTGACGCAGAACGGCAATCACTGGCTCACGGTAAAGCTGAAAGGCCAAGGCATAGCAAAGAAGAGCAACCGCGACGGAATCGGCGCACACCTCGAGTTGCTCGCAGGAGGACACAAGCAGATCGCCGAGCGCTTCGCCGGGTCAGGCTATCTCTCGCAAGACGACGGCCGCATCCACTTTGGCCTGGGTTCGGCCGAGAAAGTGGACAAGCTCACCATCCACTGGCCCAGCGGCCAGGATCAGGTCCTCGAGAATCTGACGGTAGACCAGGTCCTAATCGTGGAGGAACCGTAAATGCCTCGTTCTCAGATCTATGGGTGCCCCATTTCTCGCGCGTTCTTGGCGCGAGAAGTGGGGATTTCCTCGAAGATCTGGCGAAATGTGTTTCGGGTGATCGGTGTATTCGCGGTTGCGATGCTTGCGATTGCAGCCCAGCCTGCGCAAAAGCAATCTCCCACGCTTCCCAAAGAGCGCTACCTTTCTCCGATCGAGATGACGTTTTCGCCGGACGGCCAACTGCTCTACGTGGTCTGTCAGGACAGCGACGAAGTTCGAGTCGTCAACACGAAGTCCGCGAAGGTTACGGCGAGCCTCAAAGTCGGACACGTCCCCCGCGGCATCGCGATCTCGCGTGACGGTAGCCATGTCTACATCACGAATGCTTGGTCCGATACAGTTTCCGTAATTGATACGGCATCTCGCACCGTCATCCAGACGCTGCCCACCGGATTCGAGCCCAGCGGAGTAGTCGTCGATCATGCTGCCCGTACGTTATATGTGGCCAATCGTCTCAGCGGCGATGTTTCGGTCATCGATCTGGCGACGGGCCAAGAGATCAAGCGTCTGCTGGCAGGGAATGGCGCAAGCTATCTTTCTCTTTCGCCCGACGGCACCCGGATCTATTGCACGCACATCTATCCGAATCCCGCAGCTGTTCGCAGCCAGCCGACCTCAGAGATCACGGTCATCGACACCGAAACTCGGCGAGTGATCGAGCGCAAGCCGCTTCACAACGTCGCCGGCGTTTTTCATCTGGCAACTTCCTCCGATGGAAAGTTATCGGTTGCTGCGCAACTCAGACCTAAGAATCTGATTCCGCTGGCTCACGTCGAACACGGGTGGGTTTTCGGCGACTCACTCACATTGTTTGGGGAAGACGTCAGCGGAGCGACGGTACAGGTTCCGACCGATGAACTCGACCGCTATTATGCGCTGCCCTGGGGCGTGGCAATCGCGCCTGACAAGTCCAAGATCTTTCTGACCACAGCGGGCTCCCAGAGTGTGACGGCCATCGACGTACACAGCTTGCTGAAATCGGTGAGAGAGCGCGGCAGCAAGATCACGAACGATCTGTCGGCCTCTGCAGATTATGTAACCACACGAATCGCGGTCGGACACAATCCGCGTGGCATCGCGCTCTCTCCCGATGGTAAGCAGCTCTACGTGGCGAATCGGCTCGATGACACGATTTCGGTAATCGATACAAGATCGGACAAGGTCGATTCAACCATCGATCTTGGCGGACCCGGGAATATCGATGCGCTCCGCCGCGGAGAGCGCCTCTT
>DATFQQ010000269.1:0-51126 GCA_035264195.1 Candidatus Sulfotelmatobacter sp.
TTCGAATCCTATAGCGCCCACCAAGTCACTTATTTTTAATAGCTTACGGCCATTTTGCAGGCCGGTGATCCCTATAGCTTACACTCTATTTTCAATAGCTTACGGACGTGTGGTCTCGTTCGGTGATCCGATAACGAAGACTCTTTCAACACTCTGCTTGCTCTTGACCTGGTGTAGCCGTTTTGGGTACGATTGACCCCGAAATGGGTACAGCCAGTGTGCTATCCCGGACACTCTTCGGACGCACCCGCGGTGCTGTGCTCGCCGTTCTCTACGGACATGTGGGCGATTCGTTCCACCTGCGCCAGCTTTCTCGACTAACAAAAATCACACTCGGGCCGGTCCAGCGCGAACTGCGCCAGCTCGTCGATGCCGGATTGGTTACGCGCAAGACATTGGGAAACCATGTCCTCTATAGCGCCAATGATCGAAGCCCTGTCTTTACAGAGATGAAGGGCTTGGTGACGAAGACTGTGGGAATCCGCGATGTTCTCCTGGCAGCGCTCAATCCTCTTAAAGAAAAGATCAGTCTCGCGTTTGTTTATGGTTCAACGGCACGATTGAAGGAGAATACTCAAAGTGATGTCGATCTGATGATTGTGGGCAAGGTTCATTTTCCAGACGTCATCGAGCATCTGACGGACGCCCAGAGAAGCTTGAATCGCGAGATCAATCCTACAGTGTATTCGACCCGAGAATTTGGAAAAAAGCTCCGCGGCAATTTTCTGAAGACCGTTCTCTCAGAAAACAAGCTATTTCTGATTGGAGACGAAAGTGTCGTACGAGAACTGGGTCAAAAATAGTTGGCTCGACAAGCAATCATCGGACCGCGAGGAGATCGGGCGTTTGCTTGGGATCGCGGACGCCCGTCTGGATGACTATCGGAAGGCCGTTAAAGGAAAATTGTCGACAGACGTGCAGCTGGGTCTGGCGTATGACGCGGCACGAGCTTCCGCCACAGCCGCGCTGCGCGCAGCCGGCTACCGGGTGGTACGGGGCAGCAGTGAGCATTACCGGACCATTGAGGCGCTCGAGTTTTCCATCGATCCGGAGAAGAAGATCATTCGCACGCTAGACACCTTGCGACGCAAACGCAACACGGGCGCCTATGATGACTATGGGCTTGTATCCCAGGGCGAGGCCGATCACGCGGGCAAGGTAGCTGCACAGGTCCGTACACAGGTTGAAGACTGGATTCGAAAAAATTTTGCGGACAAAATCTGACTGGACACGGATTTAAACTCTGCTCCTAATTCGTGGTTAGTCTCCCATCTGGGTATCAGGCATGAGCACGCCCGGCGCGAACATTCAGATCAGGTTTTCACACCGGCATGCCAGCGACGGTGCTATGAAATAATCCAGAGGGCGTGCCAATCGCTGGCAATTGGAATGTGTAGTACGTCGTTAGCAACGCTTGCATTGTGATCCGTTTGTGATCCGTTAGAACTGGCGAATCTGCCCCCCCGGCTTCGGTACTCTGAACGCCTCCCGCAAAACCTTGTCCTTGTGCGCCGACAAATTGATAACGCAATTGGAAATGATCACGTCGACGGAATTGTCGGGCAGCGGAATGCTCTCGACTTCGCCCTTCAAGAACTCCACATTCTCCGCCCCGGCTTTTTTCTTGTTCTCATTGGCCAAGGCCAGCATTTCGTCGGTCATGTCGAGACCATAGGCCTTGCCGTACGCCCTACGCGCCGGGCCGACAGCAGAACATCAATGCCACCACCGGAACCCAGGTCGAGCACAACCTCACCCTGGTTTAATTGAGCGAGCGCCGTCGGATTCCCGCACCCAAGGGATGCCAGCCTCGCCTCTTCCGGAACTTCACTGCTTTGCGAAGCGTCGCAAAGATTGGAAGTAATCGGATCACTTCCTCGGTCAATTCCGGAAGGTGCGCTTCCGCAACGGCAGCTTCCTCCGGTTTTCACTCGAAGCGCAGCTTGACCATATTTCTCCTTCACGACTTCTTTGATATCCGTGGTGCTCATGGGGGCCTCCTATTTGCAGGGCTCAACAATGTCTTGAGGTTTGACTGCCTTATTCCGCGTGCAACATTCGACATAAAGGAATTGCAGAATTTCTTGTAGCACCGCGGTATCAGCGGTTTAGCGAAGGAATGTGCTCTTTCTGGTGACCTTCACCAAGGCTTCGTTCCTGAGTTTGTCGAGATGGTGAGAAAGGGTTGAGTTCGGAATGTCTAGTTCTTCCTGAATCTCTCCGACGACCAGCCCCTCTGGGTGGGCGGAAAGCAGAAGTTGCATGATGCGCAGCCTTGCTTCCGTGCCCATGGCCGAAAACATGTCGGCATATCTGGCGATCTGCTCAGCGGTTTTTTTTGCTTGGACGGTTACCGTATTTCGATGTTTGCAGAAATATGGGCGGATGTGAACGGGAGTGTCCTGTCGGAACGATTGGGGCAACAGCGGATTCACTGGCACGCGCGCAGCCTTAATCGGATGTAAAATAGCCCCACCACTTCCTCTGCAGGGTTCCTCCATGCTGTTGCAGTTTTCTGTATTCCCGCCCTTGAGCAAACCCCACTGGAGGTGTCTGATGTCCGCACGAGCAGCCAATCTTCTTCGGTCCGTGTCGAACGCCGCATGGTCCTTCGCTAGAAACATCAATTCAATCTTGCCGGCTGGTAGTTTGCCTCAACCATCTTGGGCGCCCGCTCCGCTTCCAAAGAGTTCGGAGAGGGTTCCAATGACGATGGGTGTCCCAAGGAGAACGCTATCCCCCTGTCCCGACTGCAATCGTGAGGCGGTGGAGGCCGTGGTAAGGGGAGATGCGAGCGTTGACGATTTCCGGGAACGGCCTGGAGTCATCGAGGCAGAGATTCTCGAGGAAGCTGGGCGCATCCTCATGCGCAAGGCCTGCCAGAAGCACGGTCCCTTTGAAGACGTGCTTTCGAACCATCCGGTATTTTTCAGACGGATGGAGAACCTTGGGTTTGGCCAGGACTTCAATTGCGCCGGCGACGAAGGGGTTCACAATCACGGGGTGAATAGCATCCGAACGGGCCGCGGCACATATCTGATCGTCGACCTCACCAATCGCTGCAACATGTTCTGTTCTCCCTGCTACATGGACGCTAACGCCGCCGGCTACGTCCACGAATTGGAGATGCAGGATGTGACGGGTTTGTTTGAGAGGGCGAAATCGTTCAAACCGCAGCGAGAGATTAATGTCCTGTTCTCTGGCGGAGAAGCAACGCTTTCGCCGATATTCCTGGACGCCATCCAGCACGCCAAGAGCGTCGGCTTCCATCGGCTCCATGTGGCGACCAATGGAATTCGATTCGCTCAAGAGCCGGACTTTGCCGTCCGAGCTAGGGCTGCCGGACTTCACGGGGTTTACTTGCAGTTCGACGGGGTCAGCGGAGAAAAGAATGCACACCGCGGAATCGGCAACTACATGCAGCTGAAGCTGCGCGCGCTCGACAATATCGCGGCCGCCGGCATGAAGACCACGCTCCAGGTGACCGTGGTGAACGGACTGAATAATGATGGAATTGGCGACATTGTTCAATTCGTTGCTGATCACGTCGAGAAGATCCACGGGGTCATCTTGCAGCCGGTGATGTTCTGCGGGCGAGATGAAGACATTTCCCCGGATGAGCGGTACGCGAAGCGATACCCGATTTCCCAAATCGCATACGACTTGCAGGCTCAAACTTCCTTCGGGTGGGAACCGATGCGCGACTGGTTTCCCGTCTCAGCCTACGGAGCTTTTGCCCAATTGTGTGACATCCTCCACCCGGATGCTGAGCTCGGGAGTCTGTTCAACGACATACATCCGAACCACGGGATGTTCTCCCCGATCCTGGTCAACGCCCGCACAAAAGAGATCGTGCCGGTTGCCAGCTTCTTTAATGTGGAGCAGTTCCTCAAAGACATCATCGAGATCGCCGACTCAGGCATGCGGCCGGCGATTATCAAATCGATGGTTCTCCTTTCCTTGGCACGCAATTTCGATTCTGCTGAAGCACCTCCAGATTTTGGTATCAGGCAACTCCGAGAGTTGCTCACAGACTGCGTCTATCGGGTAGCCGGCAGCGGGCCCGACTGGTCGGAGCGGGCCTACGCCTATAACGGCGTATGGAAGCTTGTGATGGTCAGCCCAATGGCCTTCCAGGACGCCTACAACTATGACCTGTCGCTGATCTCGAACTCGAGCACCGCAGTGGCGACACAGGAAGGCGAAATCAACTTCTGTGCCTATAACGGGGGCCGCTGGCGGAGGATCGTGGAGCACCTCCACCAGACTGCCAGGGTGATCGAATGGAATAGGTCGCATGGGCGGCATCCCATCTATGCCAAGGGTAAAGAGGTGGACTTGGGTTCCGGGCGTGCTCCAGGTACAGACCTGGTTCAGATCGAGCATCAGCATACAGCCTGAGGGCTCAAGCCGGAGGCCTAGACATCCGGCCAAAGGTGCGCGGGTGGCTCTCAGCTTAAGGGCGGGTGGTCCGTTCGGCGACCCGATAGCGACGACTGCTTTCAGCACTCTGCTAAGCTGCAGTCAATTCCGCGTCGAACATCGTACCGTAAGTGTCCTTATAGGACTCGCAAGAGTCTTACTATATGTCGGCAGTTATGATAACTATGCCTACATATTGTAACGGTGACTATGGCGACGAGGGAATCAATCTACGTGAGCGAATACGCTCCTCCACCGCAGCGGCTAATGCCCGAATGCATCTGCATACAAGCTGAGGTTAACGATCCCTTCGCAGCGCGGGTAGTTTGAGCAGCCGAGAAACACATTTCCAGTCACTCTTTGCCTGCGTGGTTGGGGCCTTGATCCGCAGATGGGGCACTTGATGTGTTGTACCTCGACGAGGGTCTGAGCATCTTGTGGAGTAATCGTCCTTGAATACCCGCAATATCCACGGCCACAGCACAAAACCACCTTCCCGAAAACTAATCGCAGGAGTAGAGGATGGCTGCACCGGATACACAGGAGACGATGAGTGTCCGTGACCTCAAACGGGGCCTCATACAGGTGCCCACAGGCGACGGTTGCCAATCTTTTGGTAGTCTCAGGCATTCGAAACACCGTCCATTGACGCGTCAGCGGAAGGCCAAGATAACCCTGCCACGTGGCGAAAGGAGGTATTGCTGCTGTCCGGGAGTTGCGGTAGGTGATTCCGTCGTTCGTTGCCGTTGAGGGCACTCGTCCGCCAGTTATGACGATCAGCTTGATCCCTAATTTTGTTTGAGCGAAGCGCTGCTTCACTGCCTCTGGGCACAGTTCGCTGCTACTTTCAACAAAAACGGATGGCAAAAGCTGAGGTTCCCAGCCTTTGTCAGTCCAAGCCTCGCACAAATCACCGAAACGTGGCACTTCCGAAACTACGTCTCGAACGGGGATTTGCACATAACCGTCGCGGACTTTGTCCCAGAATCGACGCCAGTATTCGTTTGCCGTGGCGAGGGTTTGCACTAACCGAACACTACCAAAGACCACGAGGTTCTGCTGAGCCCTTGAAAGAGCAACGTTAATGAGGTTTTCAGCTTCGCCGCCAGTAAAAAACTTCTGGGGGTTGTCAGCGGAGTGGGCGGTGAGATCAACGATGACGGTGTGTTCTTGCGATCCCTGAGCCTTGTGAATTGTGCTGGCAGACAACTGGCGATTTGGTTTCGAGAGGTCTTTTGAAGCGGCGTCCAGCAGCGCACGCTGCGCCCTGAAGGGGCTGAGAAGCAAATTGTCTGGCCCCAGCCATTCGTGAAAACGGTTGCAGATTACACTCAGAAGAAGCAGAGAGTGAGGTTGATAGTAAGAACTCTCGTGAACGCTGTAGGGCGACGTTGAGCACAACTGCGAAACGTCCACAAAAACAGGGCGTTTGCCGACTCCGATCTCCTCATTGGTAATGAGCTTGCCAAAATAGCTGAGGTCGCTAACGACCTGCGCGATACTCTCGGTCATGCGGTACTGCTCACGGAGCATGGATACGAACGGGGGTAACACTCCGTTCGTCGTGCGCTGGCTGACACCTAAATAGTCAAATACATTCCGACCGAACCATTCTCTTACCTCGCGCTTTTCGGAACGGCAAATCGGCGACAACTGCCGGAAATCGCCCGCAAAGATAACCTGCTCCGCAGCTTGCGCTGCGCCTGCAAAAGCGAACGGTAAAGACACCATCGATGCTTCGTCGATGTAGACGACATCGAATTCCCGTTTGCTTAGAGTGGGGTTGATAACCAACATCGCCAATGTTGCAGCAACACACCGGGAATCGGCAGCGAGGGATTCGGCAAACGCCTTTGCCCGCGCTGCAAATCCGGCGATCAGGTTCTTGCACTGCTGCATTTCCTCAAAAATCTTGTCACTCGAATCGATCTTCAGGAGGGTTGGAAGGTTCAGCGTCAACTCACGAAGGCGCTGGTCGGCGCGTCTCACAGCAGCGGCTACTTCGGGTTCCCGCTTTTCCAGGAGCCCTATACACGTAAAAGGTTGGGTTTCTTTGTCAGCCGTTACTCCAGCCCGGAA
The DNA here is from genome assembly GCA_035264195.1 of Candidatus Sulfotelmatobacter sp. GTDB lineage: Bacteria > Acidobacteriota > Terriglobia > Terriglobales > Acidobacteriaceae > Sulfotelmatobacter. The sequence continues at coordinate 6,502 of DATFQQ010000269.1, forward strand.
GACATGCTCCAGTCCTTCGTCTCCAAGAGCACACCCTGTTGCTCGCACCATCTCGTCCACTGCTGAGTTTGATGTAGACAGCAACAAGCAAGTCTTTTTCCGCTGAACATGTCTGGATACTGACATCCCAACCGTGTGCGTTTTTCCAGTGCCGGGAGGCCCCCACAGTAAATGAACTTCGTCGAATTGCATTCGGAGAACGGAATCATGCTGGAACTGATTCAGACGCTCATCGTGTCGTGGCTCTCCCGAACCTGTCTGCGTTGCTGTGCTGCTATTCCCGTCGGGAAGAGCACGGGCAAGCAAAGCCTTCAACGGGGAGGGCGGAAATCGGAGCACTTGGTCAAGGTGCTGCTCGAGCTTTTTGAGAATGAAGGTCGGGTCGAACTCGACGCGAACCATTGCCATTTGGTGCGGCAAAGGCTGCTGCGACATCACGACTAGAGTTCGTTCCGCCGTGTAGAGAACTTGGACTTCGACCGATCCGTCCTGCCCCGGCACCTTGATAACAAGAATCGAATCTGGAGGAACGCGAATCTCTTCGGCAAGGGTAAGTCGGTAGATGAACTGGCTGGGTTTCTCGTCCAACACCTCGGTTTTATCGATAAGCAACCAGAGCGAATGCCTTTGCCGCTTTTGCGCACGCAGTTCTTCGATGATTGCCTGATGAATATCCTGCGGAAGTGGCACAAGCGCCTCGGCAACGAACCAACAGCCGATTCTAATGCTTGCAAACTCGACTAGTGAAAAATCAGACCCAACCAGAAGAATCAGAACCGCGAGAGGGACTAGCTGGCTCCATCCGAGCAAAGACTTGGTTATGTCCAGCCACTCCGCATCGAGGCTCGCCCGCCCGACTGTACCAGTAGGCTGCTCTGATCGCCTTCCTTGCGATGCAAGTAGGCATGAACCCTGAACCGTCTTTACCCTCGTCCTGCTGCGCAGATTCGTGCGCTCGCTTGCAATCGACTTTCGCATCCCAGCACAACCCTGCGAGCGCGTGGGAGAGTCTGGCTGGACGCTCAAAGTCCGCGAGTGATCTGCAAAATTCTTCCCAAGTCATCTCAGCTCTACTCTGCCTATCTCTCATATACCAATTGGAGAACCCGCGATGTTTTCTTCGCTCAACCCTGAGCACAAGTTCTTCGAGGTTGAGGACGTGGATACCGTTCACAACGACCTAGCGGCAAGCGCGATCACTGAATTTGCCCTCCGACTTAACGAATGTTGACATCTATTTGATCTTCGGTGCGGTGGGACGCCACCTTCTACGATCAATAGAGGGAATCTTTGTGGATGTGAACTGCGCTACCATCCGAGGCGATGCCGCAATGTCTGCCCTGTTCGGACACGTGAAAGGTGCCCTTACAGGCGCTCAGAAAGATCGCGCTGGTTTGCTACGTGCAGCCGACAAAGGTGTGCTCTTTCTCGACGAGATCGGCGAGCTCGGCGTTGATGAGCAGGCGATGTTGCTGAGGACTCTTGAGGAGAAGACGTTTCTACCTCTTGGATCAGACGAAGAAGCACACAGCGATTTTCAGCTTATCGCGGGCACAAATCGCGACTTATTTGCCGCTGTGCGCGAGGGGAAATTCCGCGAAGATCTGTTGGCTCGAATCAATCTCTGGACATTCTCGATGCCGGGTCTGAAGAACCGCACCGAGGACATCGAACCCAACCTCGATTTCGAATTGGATCGCTTTGCGGAAAAAGTAGGTCGCCGGGTGACCTTCTGCAAGGAAGCTCGGGGAAGATTCTTGGACTTTGCGCTGTCGCCGGCAGCATCGTGGGCGGGCAATTTCCGTGATCTGAATGCGGCCGTCGCCCGCATGGCAACGCTCGCGCCGGGTGGGCGGATTTCCACTCAGATAGTAGATGAGGAAGCTAGCATGCTTTCTATGGCTTGGCACAAGCCAGAGATACCTCGAGACAATGACGGGCTTGTACGATTGCTCACCACGAGACGGCTGGAAGAAATCGACCTCTTCGACCGCGCACAGTTGGCGTTTGTCGTCGACGTGTGCAAGCGGAGTCGTTCCCTTTCAGAGGCAGGACGTACTCTCTTCGGTGCCTCTCGCGCTCGCAAGTCGGTTTCAAACGATGCGGATCGGCTCCGCAAATACCTCAGTCGCTTTGATTTGGAATTTTCGGAGATCAAGAAATCTGACGGCTAGAATCTTAGAGGCTCGGACGTGCGGTCCAAACGAGGACGGTCGTTCGGAAAAAAACGCCGGACGGCGAGGTGCTTCCTTGCGACGTGAGCGTGGAAAACCTTGAAAAGCGATACACACTCACTTACACAATTTCAGCATTGTTACCTATGAAGACATGCAAATAACGCAGCGGACTTAAAATTAGACGAGCATGCATTGTGATCCGTTTGTGATCCGTTAGCGCTGTTTAACACTGTCTTCCACTGCTTTATGGTGCCCGCCGTGCGACTCTATGTTGTTGAAAATGCGAGTACCCCAAAATTCGAATCCTATAGCGCCCACCAAGTCACTTGTTTTCAATAGCTTGCGATTCATTTTGTCTGTCCAGTAATCCTATAACTTACACTCTATTTTCAATAGCTTACGGTCACGCGATTCCGTCCGGTGATCCGATAGCGAATACTCCGTCCAGCACCGCTGGCCGCAAGTCGATGCCGCATCGAGCCTCATGCCGCAAGTATCCGTAGTCATTGCAAGGCTGGAACATTAGCTTTTGCTGAGTCGGAATGGGTGCGCCAGTCTGATTCAGCTACGTTCTGAAGTGTGTCGGAATGCGTGAGTCGTCAGCTTTCCGATTCCGGCAGCGTCAGCAGCCGTCTGAAGCGGCTGCCGCACAAGCTCCACTCAAGATCCCCGAATGAGAGCAATATCTTGTTCAGCTGCCCAGCTTGTTAGATCTTTTCCGGTGAGCGGGGAAGCCGTCATCGACGGAAACTGATCCGGAGTACAGGCAAACACTGGACATCCGAGGCTTGCGATTCCTTCTGCATGTTTCGCTTCATAAGCTGCATGGCCCGAATCCGAGAGTGCCAGCAGCACGATGAGATTTACGCCACTCTGTTTGATCGCGGCAGCACGCGCCATCATCGACCTGGTGCCGCCTCCCTCATACAAAACTGTGATTAGCACGAGATGTGTCTTCGCCGGATTCTCGATCTGCTTTTCGCAGTAGGCAAGCGCCGAAGTGACATCTGTGCCACCGCTCAACTGGACGCCGGGTCCGAAAGCTGATCTGTCAGGTACGCAATCGATGTCCGCATGCCGCGGAAGCCTCGACTTGTGCGATTTTACTTATGCTAGCTGAAGCGTGGCTAGAAGAGTCTCGGTACAAAATCCTTCAGATCGCGGCGCCACGTCTGCCACTCATGGTCAGTGCCCGGTGATTCGTAGAAAACGTGTTGAATGTTTGCTTCCTGAAGCGACGTGTGCAGCCTCTGGAGTCCTGCGCGCATTCTTTCTGGCTCCTTTGTTCCTACGCCAAGCCAGAGCAAATGTACCTTCTTGGCGAATGCTGTCGGATCAGCAAACACTCCGTTATAGTCGGTCTTGGGATCTAGTTTCCGATCTCCTAGCACGAGCATGCCTCCCGCTCCGCTGAAGCCACCGATGTACGAGAAGAGATCCAGATGATCCAGCGTGATCTGGAACGTTTGCATGCCGCCCATCGATAGACCGGCCATCGCGCGATGGTCACGATCTGACAGCGTTCTGAAAGTCGAATCGATGTATGGGATGAGCACCTGTGTGACATCGTCTTCAAATGCCGCCGCCATATCCTGCACGGCCTTCAACATTTCAGGGGACCCAAACCCCTTTGCGAACAAATCGACAGGTGCCTCACCGGCGCGGTGTGCGTAGCCGTAAGCCATCACCACGATCATCGGCTTGCAACTCTTGGCCGCGATGAGATTGTCGAGAATGAAATTGGCGTTGCCCTGCCGAACCCAGCCAGTCTCATCTTCACCAGCTCCGTGTTGCAGATAGAGGACCGGATATCGTGTCTTAGGCTGCGCATCGTAGTTCGGAGGCAGATAGACCAGCGCGTGTCGCCATGTTCCCGTCACCTTCGAGTTGTACCAGACCTCGCGAACCGCGCCGTGGGGCACATCTTGAATCGAGTAGTAGGTAGAGCCCGGTTCCGGAACTTCTACGGCGCTTGCCGGTTTTCCTCCTCCGAAGAAGGCGTGCGTATTTGGATCGCTCACTTCCGCCCCATCAATAATCACGGTGTAATAGTGGAGACCCGGAACAAGCGGTGGAGTGGTGATGATCCAGAATCCATCCGGCTGTTTCTCCATGTCGACCTTCGGCCCGCTCCAGAAATTCAGTCGGACCTTTGTCGCGTCAGGAGCTTTTACGCGAATTTGTACTCTTCCGGCGGTGTCAACCCGCGGATACTGCGCTGCCCAGACGTTGGTTGAAGAGGGCTGAAAATCTCCTGCTTCCTGTGCACAACAAAGACTCGCGAGAAAAATAACTGCGATTCCGAGGTATCTCATCTCTGCGCTCCTATTTCATCCATTACTCGTTTGCCAAGCCACGGCTGAATCCGTTCCGCTCAGCGGCACTCGAAAGAATTCGCCTCTTCGGGATTTTCGCTTCCCTTATATTGCGCGTGCTTCGGATAAGGGCACAGCGGCCGACTGCGCCCAGGGAAAGCCTTGCCAGTCGCGATTACTGAGGTCGGTGCCGTTCCCTTCTCGACCCAGTTGACGATCGCGCCTAACAGATCAAACTGATCCAGAGCCTGACCTCCGCCGCAGTGACTCATTCCCGGAACGAAGTAGAACTGGCTCCACTTGGACGCCGCGTCGATGCCTCCATTGGCCGCTGCCATATCTTTGTAATAGTCGAACGTGTCGAGCGGGGAGAACCACGGATCGCTATTGCCGTGGTAGCAAATCAGCTTCCCGCCATGCGCGGAGAAGGTCGTCAGGTTGGTGGACATTGAGTCCACGAGCGGTTGGATGTCCGCCAGAGCTTCCTTATCGACATCCATCGACATGTCCGTTGTCGCGGGCCCGAAAATGCCGGGACCGGGCGAGAGTAATCCTCGGAACGGCGGACCGTTCGTGATGCCTGTGTCATAAAGGAAGCCGGCATAGACTTGCGTTCCAGTCGCGGTCTTCGGGCCTCCCATCGCCTTCTTGATGGCGGCTGCTTTTTCTGGTGCCAAGCAAGAGTCTTTTTTCTCGCTCGTGCAAGCTAACATCTCAGGGTCGAAGTCGCATGCGAGAGGATCGGAGATCAAGCCATCCGCGAGACCGTCTTTGGCATCGCACCTTTTCAAGAGCGCATCTTTGATTAGCTTGCGGTCGTCGTCGGTAATCGACTTCGCGATGATTGGCTTGCCATTCGCATCTTTTGGAGCGACTTGATTGAAGGCGATGGGAATCCATCGGCCGATCGCAAGATTGGAAAGCCCGGTGCGCATCGCGGGATCACCAGAGATGATCCCATTGAAAGCGGTGGGATAACGCTGCGAAAGAATCATGCCTTCGCGGCCGCCTGTGGAACAGCCCGAGAAGTACGAATACGCTGCGGGTTTGCCGTAGTGTTGTGCGATGAGTTGTTTGGCCAAAGCAGCGACTTCAGCATTCGCGAGGTAAGCAAAATCCAGATATGCTGCTGATCTCGCCTGAAATCGAAATCAAATCCTGGGTGGTGGCTTTTGTGGCCCGAATCCGTGCTTACAACAGCGAATCCGCGCATGAGAGCGGGCGTTTCTCCGGCAGCGTTCAATCCAAGAGGCGCAAGTACAATGCCGTTGCTGCCACCCCCGCCTTGCATTAGAAAATCGCCATTCCATTTGTCGGGCATGGCCAATGCAAAGGTGATTCCGAATTCTTCACCGTCAACTCCGGTGCGTCGGTTCATCACGCCTTCGACTCGGCAATAGGCGGGCAGGGGTGCGCTGCGAGTCTGGTTCCAGGGAATCGGCTCCGTTGTCCCCGCAGCGATGACCACTGCTTTGGTGATTTCAACATTCTCGGGTTTGAAGTTTGCCAGCTTCGCGCAGGAGCTTGGTTGCTGCGCCCAAGCACAAGTAGTTGAGAGAAATGCCAAAAACGTCTTGCCTAAGAATGTCGAATGCATATCGCCTCAATCTCTTAGCTGACAACTATTCCGGCAGCATGATTTGTCCTTTGATCTCAAAGTTCCCGCTGCTTGACGGAACTCCTGTTCCTGGTTGACCACTCCCGATCGAGAGCGTGTATTTGCCTTGCGCCACGATGATGTCCCCGAGATCGGTGACCATGCTGAGGTCGCGCGGGTTCAACTGGAAATCGACATTTTGGCTGGCTCCGGGTTCCAGATGGATGCGTTGGAATCCTCGGAGCGCGCGGCCAGGTGCACCGGCGACATCGGGGAACTGTAGGTAGAGTTCGACGACTTCGTCTCCGGCAACCTTTCCAGTATTCGCGACTGTCACGGATGCGTGCAGCGGATCACCGGCGTTCAGTGGCGCATCGGGCAGCTTGAGATTGCTGTAAGTGAAGCTCGTGTAGCTGAGGCCATATCCGAAGGGCCACAATGGTTCGCCCTCAAAGTAGCGATACGTGCGCCCCTTCATTGAATAATCTTCGAAATTTGGAAGCTGGCGAACATCTTTGTAAAAGGTGACAGGAAGACGTCCGGCGGGGTTGTTTTTTCCACTAAGAGTTTCGGCGATCGCGGCTCCGCCTTCTTCGCCGGAATACCAGGATTCGAGGATGGCGTTGGCGTGATCCTTCGCCCAGTTGACGCTGAGAGCGCTGCCATTCATCAAAACGACCACAAGAGGCTTGCCAGCGGTGGCCAGGGCCTCAATCAAATCTTCTTCGGGTTTGGGCAAATCAAGGCTGGTGCGGTCGCCGCCGGAAAAGCCGGGCTGGCTGACAGGCATCTCTTCCCCTTCGAGACGACTGGTGATGCCGACAACGGCGACGACGACATCGGCATTCTTCGCGGCCGCCACGGCCGCCGGATCGGGTGCGTTATTCACGGGAGCCCATAGGAGTTGCGCTTCTGGCTTACCCTCTCCGTTGCGTCCATATTGGACCTCGAGCTTTACGGGGTGTCCTTTTTCGAGGTGAACCGGGCTTAAATTCTTGTTCTTACCCCAGAGCGTCGTAACCTCTCTTCCATCCACTGACAGGCGGCCGAAGCCGTCGACGCTGAGTCCTAACAGATAGTCGCCGGTCGCAGTTGGGGTGAGCGAGCCAGTCCATTGTACGAACAGGCCCGTAATTCCTTTTGCCTGTTCAGGGACATTGCTCTCATTGAGATTCACGGCGGACTCGACCCGCGAAGTGATGGGAGTCGGCTTTGCCTCAAAGCTCGGACGCGAACTGTATTCGGCGTTGAGGCCGGGCTTGCCATCTTGCGTGGTCAGGACAGATGCCGGCACGGGGTCCGCCTTGTTCGAGAGAAATTGAGTACCGGGCACGTAGATGATCTTCGCCTCAGGGAATTCGGCCTTCATTCCTTCGAGCACCGTGACGGTGTGCGATGTACTGCCGTTGTAGTTGCCAAGGAGAACGGCAGTCTGATCGGCGAGCGGGCCGACCAGAGCGATTCGCTTGGCAGACTTCAGAGGTAGGACACCGTCGTTCTTGAGCAGAACCATCGATTCATTGGCTACGCGACGGGCTAGCTCGCGATGAGCGGGGCTGTCGAGTTGTTTCTCGTCGATGTTCATGTACGGGACGGTCGCAGGCGGATCGAACATTCCGAGACGGATGCGAGCCGTAAAGAGACGAATGAGCGCAGTGTCAACGGAGTTTTCCGGCAGATAGCCCTGCTGCACAGCTTCGATGTACGGTTTGTAATCGTGGTCATCGGTTACTTTTGCGAAGTCGATGCACTCGTTATCCATGCCGCGGATTACTGAGATCGCCGATGCTTGGGGCTGCGTTGGGCGGTAGTGGTGGCCGTTGAAGATGTTGCGCACGGCGTCGCAGTCAGAGACTACATAGCCCTGGAAGTCCCAAGCGCCGCGAAGAGTGTGCTGCAAGAGAAATTGACTCGCGCACGCAGGCTCACCGTTGATCGCATTGTAAGCGCACATAACCGAGCCCGCTTTACCCTCGACGACAGCTGCGCGAAATGCGGGTAAGTAGGTGTCTTCCTCGTCGTGCTTGCTAACATCTACGTCGGTGAAATGGCGAGTGGGCTCGGGGCCGCTGTGAACGGCATAGTGCTTTGGCGTGGAGATCACGCGGTAATAATGTGGATCATCGCCTTGCATGCCGGTGACAAACGCAACGGCTAGGCGACCGCTTAGGAAGGGGTCTTCACCATAGGTTTCCTGGCCGCGTCCCCAGCGAGGATCACGAAAGATGTTGACATTGGGCGCCCAGAAATCGAGACCTTCGAAAATGTTCGAATGACCGGCGCGCACGTGCTGCGCGTGTTTGATTCGGCCCTCAATGCCAATAGCTGTCGCCATCTCGTGAATGCGAGGCACATCGAACGTCGCAGCAAGACCGATAGGTTCGGGAAACTCCGTGACTCCATCGGAAATCACGCCGTGCAAGGCTTCGCTCCACCAATCGTAAGAAGGGATGTTCAAGCGCGGGACGGCGCGCGTCTGATTAACAAGCTGCGAAGCCTTCTCCTCGAGCGTCATGCGATGTACGAGATCAGCCGCGCGCTCTTCAGGAGAGAGCTTGGGATTCATGTACGGGAAGTTGGAGGTGTCTTGCGCGAAGGAAGTGGGGGCGACGAAAGCGATGATGAGGATGAGTATGGCCAGTAATACGATTCTGGGATGGTTCATTCGACTCCTGTGAATACCCAAACGAATTGCTACCTGTTCAAGCGTCGATGTTACGGCGCGTGAACCGAAGTTGCCGCTCCGGAGTAATCGATCAGCTTGTCCGGATTGGCGGTGAGTTCAGGTCCCGCTCCGTGTCCGGCAGTCACGAACACGATCTTCATCTCAATATTTGCTGCCATTCCGGGATAGCTTCCTTCTCGTGGTCCAATCGTCAAAGTTCGGGCTGCTTCGGACCAGTGCACTGGAATGACAGAGTGTGCACCGTGTTCATAGTCGTAACCGTCGCCCGCGTCTTGATAGATATCGAATTCTGCGTCGCCGCCGGGATAAATCCTTAGCTCGATCGGTCCTGCAGGTTTCTCGTCCGCGTACTCGATTTCAGGACCCAGCGGAAGAATCGAACCAGCACGTACGTAGAGGGGAATGCGATCGAGAGGCGCGTCGGCGTCGATCTCCCGCCCACCGCTTTGGGAGGCTCCCGTCCAGAAGTCGTACCAGACCGGAGCGTCTGGCAGATACAAGGTTCTGCGAGTGGCGTCCGGCTGAAGTACCGGGTTGACGAGGAGCGCAGGACCGAACATGAACTGATCACCAATGTCCCGAACTCTGAGATCAGTTCGCCAATCCATAACCAGCGGACGCTGAATCGTGTAGTCGTCATTCGTTACACGCCATGCCAGCGAATAGATATAGGGCATAAGGCGGTAGCGCAGCTTATCGTAGTTGACGAGAATCGGCTCGACTTTATCGAAGGCCCAGATTTCATTCTGCGGCCGGTGCCCATGCGTGCGGAAAATCGGGCAGAAGGTTCCGTACTCGAACCATCGTGCATACAACTCTTGGAATTTTGGGTCCTCAACTGGATTGTCATGCGGCGGCCAATAGCCGCCAATATCGGTCGTCCAGTAAGGATATCCGGAGAGCGCAAAATTCAACCCTGCGGCCACTTGATGGCGTAAGCCCCAGTACGAGCCATAAACATCACCTGACCAGACTGCCGCTCCAACTCGCTGCTGACCGAGGAACGCAGACCGCGTCAACAGGAAAACTCGCTTGCGGCCCGTGGCTGCCTTCCAGTGTTCCTGAACCCCCATTGTGTGCATGAATGGAAAGATGTTCGTGTACTCAGCGCCATTGCCGATCGAGATCCTTTTGTTTTGCAAGATTGCGTCGCCCATGTGGGGCCAATATTCTTCTGGTTCGGCGCTGTCCAGCCAAAATGCGTCCCATCCCAAGGAGAACAACTTGCCTGCGAGATCCTGCCAAAAGAAGTCACGCGCTTTCGGATTCGTCGCGTCGTAAACATGGGCGTTGGGAACATCCAGATGTTGCTTCGTCATCTCCCCGAAGTTCTGCGACTTCGAGTCAAACAGCCCCCACACCGAGAGCATGGTATGGACGTGTTCATCGTGGAGTTGTTCGAGCTCACCCGGGACATCCGGGAAATTCGAATTGAAGATCGGATCGCCTTCCGCTTTCCACCAGAACCAATCCTGAACAATTGCATCGAGCGGTATGTGCTCCATGCGATAGCGGTGTGCGATTCCTAGAACTTCTTCTTGCGAGACGTAACGGTCCTTCGACTGGAAGAATCCGTAGGACCATTTCGGCAATAGCGGGGCGTTTCCGGTAAGGTTCCGATATTCATGGATGAGTTGATCCATCTCCGGGCCGTAAATGAAGTAGTAATCGACGGCATGGCCGGCAAGTGAATTCAGATTGAGTTCCAGCGGGAAGCGATTATCGACATGTGTTAGCGATGCGGTATTCCACATCAGGGCATAGCCCTTACTCGATAACAGCAAAGGGATGGCGACATCGGTGTTATTCTGCCCAAGTTCAACGGTACCACCTCGATAGTTGAACATTCCGCTCTGGTGTTGGCCCAGACCGTAGAAACCTTCTGAGAAATCCGGAGCAAACCTGTCTTCTACATGAAATGTATTCTCGCCATTCAGTACAGCCGGTTCGTACGTGCGCGGAATGGAGTTCCGTTCGCGCAAAAGATCCGCGCCGGTAACGGTGCTGTATTTCAGGTTTCCCCACTTCAGGGAGAGTTCAACCTTTAGAGTGTCGGTACTGAGGATGGCCGCCTCGGCAGTCTGCGATACCTGGAACTTGGCGCCTGGGCAAGACTGCTTTGAATCGAGCATCCATGGCTGGTTCTGTCGAGTCGTGTTGGGCGGCTCGGGCGAAGCGACAAAATGGATGACAGAGGGACGGCAAACGGAAATGTGAACGCTCTCGTTTCCGATTGTGGCTGTCATACCATCCTGAGCTTGCGCGTACTTAACTGGGGGGAGTGGGGGCACATCCCACAACTGTGCGGCTGCCTGTGTCGCGGTCCAGGTAAGCCAGCACAGGCCGAGAAAAAGAGGAGTCCGGAAGCTGCTGGATGGAAGCAAGTTTAGTTTCATTAGTTGTGGGTGCGGCTGTAACGCTAACTGTAACGAACCCGAGAAGGAAATGCCAGAGAACGATAAAGCCCTGCATGCGAGGATCTTTAACGCCTATGGCTTCGCTTTGCGCTTGTGCGCCCCTTTTTTGAAATATCCTTACCCGCACGTCGCTGCGTCGATTCGCGGACAATCAACTCGGGCTGCATCACCAGACTTTCCGGCTTTAGGGGTGCTTTTGAGTTCAGAATGCGGAGCGCGATACGCGCAGCTTCTTCTCCGATTTTCCGGCTGTGTTGATCGATGCTGGAGAGCGGAACACGAAGCGAGTCGTCGTAGTGGAGATTTCCGCAGCCCACGATCGCCAAATCTTCTGGAATTCGGACTCCGTGATCCAGCGCATAATTCATGGCACCCATTGCCAGTGGGTCATTGAAGCAGAATAATCCGTCAGGTCTGGGCTCGAGACTTAGGAGCTGGCGCATCGCTTCTGCGCCGCTCTGTTTGGTTCCGACATCTCCCTTGCGCTGCGTGATGACATAATCATCCATCACTTTCATCCCAGCTTGCGAAAGGGCTCGTTTATATCCTTCCATCCGGCGAATCCCTGGACTGATCTCCGGCCCACAAATGTGTGCGATTCTTTTGCAGCCAATATCGACCAAGTGCTTAGTCGCAAGCATACCGACCAATTCATCATCTACACCGACGAAGTTCGTCGAAAGGCCAGGCAAGCACCGATCGATCAACACATACGGTATGTTCTGCTTTTCGATGTGAAAGAAAACGTCGACGGTCGTGCGGCACGATGCAATGATCAGGGTGTCGAGCCGGCGTGCCAGCAGATGATTAATCTCGACCTCCTCGAGTTCCGGATCCTCGTCCGAGGAGGAAACGATCAGATAGTACCCGCTTTGTCGCAAGACTTCGGAGAGAGACTTGGCAACCTCCGCAAAGAAGGGGTGCAGCAGATCAGGAACGACCAGACCCACAAGATACGAACGCCCGGTGACCAAGCTGCGCGCGGCAAGATTGGGACGATAGTCCAGTTCTTTCACGCGGGCAAGGACCCGCTCGCGAGTCTCTTCTCCGATGTCAGGATGATTTCTCAGAACCTTGGAAATGGTGATTAGGGATACTCCAAGGTCTTTGGCGATGTCCTTCATTCGTATATTCATAGGTAGCCGTCAGTTTAGAAATTCCAGCTCGCCGATTGTCGAACGTAAACGGAAGCCAGTTTCTGTTCCCGAGCTTCTATTGTTGACATCGATAACTTTACCGATTATTTTGCACCGAGTACAGACATGAAAGCGCTCGTACTCCACAAGCCGGGTGAGACCAATTTGGAGTCCATCGCTGATCCGGTGGTCACAGATACGAACGTGATGCTGAAGGTCCGCATGGTGGGATTCTGTGGCAGCGATCTCAATTCGTTCCGCGGACTCAACCCACTGGTCACGTATCCGCGCATTCTGGGGCATGAAGTATCAGCAACTGTCATCGAAGATCTTGGACACAATGCCGTGCTGCCTGCTGGTACAAACGTAACGGTATCCCCGTACACCAGTTGCGGTGAATGCTCTTCGTGCCGACGCGGCCGTCGGAATGCTTGCCAGTTCAACCAGACCCTCGGCGTGCAAAGGGATGGCGCCCTCACCGAATTCATTGTGATGCCGCGAGAAAAACTATATCCCGCGAAGCTGACACTCAAAGAGTTGTGCCTGGTGGAACCACTGACAGTCGGATTTCATGCTGTCGCTCGTGGCCGTGTCACTGCGGAAGATACGGTTGCGATTTGGGGCTGCGGCGGAGTGGGTCTTGGGGTCGTAGCGGCCGCAAGTTCCCGGCGTGCGAGCACGATCTGTATTGACGTGGATGACGAAAAACTCGAACTAGCGCGGATAGCTGGCGCTCAACTCACCGTTAATAGCAAGCGAGAACCACTACATGAGCGATTGCTGGAAATGACCGACGGCCGGGGACCGGATGTTGCGATCGAAGCGATTGGCACCGCAACGACATTTCGGGCGGCGGTCGAAGAGGTGGCATTCACCGGGAGAGTGGTCTACATCGGGTACGCAAAGGAACCGGTCAGTTATGAAACCAGACTGTTCGTACTGAAGGAGTTGGATATTCTCGGCTCCAGAAATGCCCAACCGGAGGATTTCGAGGCCGTGATCAAGTTCCTCGAAGGCGGATTGTTTCCCGTTGATGAAGCCGTTAGTTCAGTTGTTCCTCTCAAAGAGGCAGGAGATGCGTTGCGTTCCTGGAGCGAGAATCCATCACGCTTCAGAAAAATTATGGTCACCATGGATTAATGTTTCTTGTTATTTATTGAATTGATCCGCGCAGAATTCTGCGATGCGTCTGACGAAAGGTCACAATGTTCTCATCTCGTTCTCTCTCAATTCTTAGAGTAGGCACGATTCTGGTTGCCTTGTCGCCACTTGCCTTAGTACATGCTCAGGTCGCCACCGCCCCAACCGCGTCGCAGGATCCGGAGAGCATCGATCAAATCTGGCAGAAGGCGAGCAGCAAATACGACTCAGAACGCGCCACCTTGCTGAAGAGAGTCGACAGCCTCGATCAGCAGGGTCCATTCCGGCCCGACTGGGAATCACTTCAGAAGTATGAAGTACCCGAATGGTACAAGGACGCGAAGTTCGGCATTTTCATTCATTGGGGAGCTTACTCGGTCCCGGCTTTTAGCAGTGAATGGTATCCCCGAAATATGTATGAGCCTGGATTCGACGCATACAAGCACCATATCGCTACTTACGGACCACAGGACAAGTTCGGCTATAAAGACTTTATCCCCATGTTCAAGGCCGAGCATTTTGATCCTTCCGCCTGGGGCGAGCTGTTCAAAAAAGCGGGTGCAAAATACGTCGTGCCCGTTGCAGAACATCACGACGGCTTTGCCATGTACGACAGCGGGTTGAGCGATTGGACGGCGGCCAAAATGGGACCGCATCGCGATGTGATTGGTGATCTATCCAAGGCAGTGCGAGCCGCGGGACTGCATTTTGGCGTCTCGTCTCATCGTGTAGAACACGATTTCTTCCTGGGCGTGGGCCGCAAGATCCCATCGGACGTTAACGACCCGCAATATGCCGCCTTCTATGGTCCAGCACAATTGGGAGTCATCAACTGGGGAACTCCCGTCGGCAATGATTTCACTTATGTCTCTTCTGCCTGGGCCGACGACTGGCTCGCGCGGGGCGCGGAACTCGTAGAGAAATATCATCCCGATATCGTCTACTTCGATTGGTGGATCGGACAGGCTTCGATCCGGCCAAATCTCACCAAGTTCGCCGCCTTTTATTACAACAGTTCTCTGAAGTACGGGGACCACGTCGGAGTGATTAATTACAAGGACTACGCCATGCAGGAGCACTCCGCCGTGCTTGACCTGGAACGCGGACAGCTTGGCGATATCCGTCCCCTCTACTGGCAGACCGACACTTCTGTAAGTAACAAATCCTGGGGCTACATTAAGGACGACACGTTCAAGTCGCCGGAATTCGTGGTTCATCAACTCATCGATATCGTCAGCAAGAATGGCAATTTGCTGTTGAACATCGGTCCACGCTCGGACGGCACCATCCCGGAGGAAGTGCAGCAAGTTCTTCTCGATGTAGGAGCATGGCTGAATGTGAATGGGGATGCGATCTACGGTACCCGGCCGTGGAGGATCTATGGCGAGGGTCCAACTAAGGTAGCCGCTGGATCCTTTCACGATACCGACACGACGCGCTATACAGCCGAAGACTTTCGTTTCACGACTAAAGGCGATGTGCTCTACGCGATAGGACTCGGCTGGCCGACTAATGGTGAGGCTGTGATTCACTCGCTCGCACCGACTGTGGGCAGCGTACATGTTCAGTCCGTCAACTTGTTAGGCAACGATGCGAAACTGCAGTTCGACCAGCGCGCCGACGGCCTCCATGTCCATTTGCCGACGCAGGCTCCGGCCAAACACGCTTATGCGCTTCGCATAACTTTTCCTTAAAACAGTAGCCGGCTGCGATTTGGAGATGTCCGGGAAACCGCTGACGAAACGCGTATGCTCACTAATCGAAGACGCTTCATCAAGACCGCCAGCTGCATCGGAATCGGCGCTCTTGTGCCTTTTCGTCTCGTCTCCGATCAGAAGGATCTCAGACCATTCGAATGGATCAGCGGGAATCTGATCTTTTCTTTCGACTTACAGGGCGGCAGACTGCGGCAAAAGCGTGTCGTTCCCTCCGGTCATTCAAGTCAACAAGACAATTCCTCTGGTGTCGAAGTAGCCCTCCAATGCAGCGGGGAAAACTCCCCAGATCCAGGCATGAAATCAGGCATCGGACAACCCGGCGCCCGATTGTTGTTCGCCGGCTATCGCGAGGAATCTAGCAATGCAGGCAAGCGGCTGATCTGCTCGCACACAGACTCGCTCTTGAACTTGCAAGTGGATTCTGTTTATGAGGGGTTCGACGGCGTGCCCGTCGTCCGGAGGCATTCGCGAGTTACGAATAACAGTAGTGCCCCAATCGGCATCGAGTTCTTGAGTTCGGCAATGCTCCATGGGCTCGCCGCCCCGGAAGGATCTGACAGCGAACTCCGCATCCATGTTGCAATGAACAGCTGGATGGCGGAGGGACAATGGCACAGGTTCCGCCCGTCCGAGATGGGCTTCGTAGAAAACGAACGAACGAGTTGGTCCGAGGCAAGGGCCGGAAGCATTGGGAGTTGGTCGACAGAACGATACCTACCGATGGCGATCGTAGAAAACGTGAAACTAGGTCTAGCCTGGTTTTGGCAGATCGAACATAACGGATCGTGGTACTGGGAAATCTCTGATGCTTCGTTGCGCAGCGGCCATGCTGATGATGTATACGCTTACCTCGGCGGCCCCGATGACCTGCACTCCGCAGCCTGGAGGCGTTTAGGACCTGGGGAAACCTATGAGAGCGTCCCTGTGGCAATTGGCTGCGTGCCAGGTGGGTTCGAACAAGCGGTAGCGGCACTGACCCAATACCGGCGCGTTGCCTGTGTAAGAGCAGGCAAGAAAGATTCGCGATGTCCTGTCATTTTCAATGACTACATGAATTGTCTTTGGGGCGATCCTACAGAGGAAAAGGAATTACCTTTGATTGCTGCTGCCGCAAGCTGCCGAGCAGGTTCCTCAGACCTGCGCGGTTGACAGTTTGTGGACGCTGACGCGGCCCTGGAAGGGCCGCTCTTCCACGGTGGGTTTCTGTATTCGTATTGATCATGCGAGTTTGGAACGGGGCCAGGGCCTCCGTCTAGGGAGTGATTTCGACTCCGCCGGCGCGTTGGTGCTTAGGAGGGAGTAGCCGACGCGACGGCGCCGGCAGCGGCGACGCTACACGCCAGATCCCTTCGCGTAACAGCTCAGGTCAGACTCCTTCTCCGCCCGGAAGGGCGGCTCCGTCGGGATCATGCCATCCGCGTCCTGATCGAAATTTTCAATCTACTCGGTGATTGAGATCACTGACGGCCATCAACCAGGCGTGCGACCCTCGACGCAAGGGTCGGCGCTTGGGATAGCGTTGTGGAGAAATACCGAGTTCTGGTGGTCGATGATTTTGAGCCTTGGCGACGTTTTGTTTGCTCGACGCTGGAGCAACAGCGGAAAGACGTAGAGATTGTCGGGGAGTCGTCGGATGGCTGGGAGGCCATCGAGCAGGCTGAAGAATTGCATCCCGACCTGATCATGCTTGATGTCGGACTGCCGACGCTCAATGGAATCGAGACGGCACGACGGCTTCGACGCCTGTCTCCTTGCTCCAAAATACTCTTCGTGAGCCAAGAGTCTTCTCCGGAAGTGATCGAGGAAGCGTTGCGTACGGGCGCGGAGGGCTACGTTGTTAAGGTCCGTGCGAGTGATCTATTGACGGCCGTAGACGACGCCCTGGCACTGCAAGCACAGACCGTCTAAGAGGAGGGATCTCGTATTCCTCTCAGCAATCGTGGGTTGCATTCTCTTGCGCTTTCGCGAGTCTGCGGGCCGAGTTGCGACCCGTTTGCGGCGGTGGTGGTTATCTAGAGTCCTTCCGTCGGCTTGCGCCGACTTCAGGATCACATTGGGTTTTCGTGCAACTTCGATCTAGGCTTAGTGGGCTCCAGACGACGGGACTGGGGTCAGCGACGCTTGCACGGTTGCACTCGGCAGTTCGTCGCCGCGGAAGTAGCGCGGGTCTTTCGATCCCTCTTTGAAGTTGGCGGACTTCATTTCCGGCATGGCCGTGAACGGCTTGGAGTAGTCGTTGGCGGCGTTCCAGAACAGGAATCCTATCCCACCTTTTTCTTTGGCGGTTTCCACTTGAATCTTGATGTATTCCGGCGAGTAGGTCTTGGTGCGCCAGTGGAAGGCTTGCAGCCAGGGGCGGATGACGACGCCGCTGCCTTTGGTGATGAGTTCGAAGCGGTCCATGGATTCGCCGATGAAATGGGCGGGTTCGTCGCCCGGGTGCGCGATGCCGTCCATGCCGAAGAAGTGCGAGGGATAGATCATCGGGCTGAGGACGTCGCAGTATTTCGCCATCTGGACGATGTCTTGTCCGGTGTGCGAGAGGTCGATTGGGCGTTGCCACGCCATCACGCCGAAGACATCGAGTGACAGAAGGACGCCGGTCGGGTGGAGTTCGGAGTAGGCGCGTTTCAGGAATGAGGCGATAACGTCGGAACGTTGTGGGCCGCGAGGCGTTTCTTTGGCGACCTGGCATCCGTTCTTTCGCCCCTTCGGGGCTTGGTTGATTTTGCTATTCGTCCCACGGCTTGCGCCGTGGGCTGCATTCTTTTGCCCCTTCGGGGCTGCGTCCGGGACGGTGCAGGCTTGATCTGTGGTTGCGTCTGCGGCCGGTTGCGATCCTGTTTGCGCTGGTGGCGCTGCCGACTCTCGTACGGTCCCTCCGTCGGCTTTCGCCGACGTCAGGATGACATCGGGCTTTGGTTCCGGTTGATCTTTTTGGAAGACGAACATCGCGTCTTTCTGGTCGCCTTCGGCGGGGAAGCGGACGTAGTCGAACTGAATTTCGTCTACCCCTAGACCCGCTACGTATTTGGCTAGGGCGATGTCATAGTCCTGGACTTTGGGGTTCGACGGATCGGTCCAGACGAGTTTGCCGTTCTCGCGCCAGGCAGTGTGATTGGCGCGTGACTGGACGGCTAGTTCGGGATGATTCACGACCAGGCGCTCGTCGCGGAAAATGGCGATGCGGGCGATGGCATGCATGTTCAGGCTATGCAGGAAGTGCACTAGCTTGGGGACGTCGTGAACGTACACCGGATGCTGGCCTAGCAACGGATGGTCGAACGGGATGGTGACGCTGCCGTCGGAATCTTTAATGTCGAAAACGACCGCGTTGCCGCCTACTTCACGCCAGTGCTTGATGACGCGGATGCCGTGGTCGCTGCCCGCCATGAATCCCGTGAGATAGATCGCGCGGACTTCGAAATCCTTGGCGACAGGGATGGTCTTCTCGGTGACTGGTCCGGGGATGATGCCGGGGATGATGATCTGCTCGTTGTTCTTGAGAATGTTCGAGCCGTCCGACTTGTGATTGATGGAGCGGATCGCTTCAGCTAACTGGGAGGACGTGAGGTAAGACGTCCGGCTGAGATAGCGGTGGGCGATGGTGGGGATGGCTTCTCCGCGCTTGGCGGTGTAGATCTCGGTGCCGGGTGCGGCGATCAGGGCTGGAGGCGGAGTGGTCTTGGACAGGCTGACGCTTGCCGGCTGCAATTGACCCTGCGACTGCGACGCTACGGCTGGCTTTGCGGCCTGGTTCGTCTGGGCATTGGCAAAATTGTTGATGGAATGCGGTGCAAGAAACCAGGCGGCTAGGGCGAAAAGAAGACAGAAAAATCCTGTGATAATGCGGACAGACGAGTGACGCAAGCGATCCTCCCCCGTTACAAATCGATAGTAGCGGCCTGCGGGGAGGGTCGCTAGTTACGTGTGGAGTAACACGGTTGGGAGTAGGAAGTTGTTGGGTGGCGCTGAAGCGCCGCTCTTTCACGATGGTGGATGGAGCGGCGGTGGTGGATGCGATGCGCCGCAGGCGGGGATCGAAGTGGACGCGGATTGGTTGCGGGTAGGGATCCTTCGACTGCGGTTGTTCTTTGTGCTTTTCGCGCAAAGAACAATCCTCGCTCAGGATGACAGCCTCAACTAGACGCGGGACTGGGAATGCAGGATGACAACCTCAGCTAGACACGGGGCTGGGGCCGGGAATGCAGGATGACAGCCTCAACTAGACACGGGACTGGGGCCGGGAATGAACGGCAGCGGGCGGGGGCGTCCTCCCACACTAGAAGCGGCGGTACATGTTCCTTCCTTGATGGTGCAAAGTATTTCTCACTGGTTCTTAGAGGTCGCCCGGTGGGTTGTTCCGAATGTGGATGAGGGGGGGCTAAATTAGTGGATTGTAAGGACTTGAGTAAGTTGCAGATTGCACACGGGGCATGGCCAGCGGCTTGCTCATTTACGGGGTGACCGGACGCGTCACAGATTCTGGAGAAGGTGGGGCTTTCCAGAATGTGGTCAAAAGCGGGGGCTGGTGACCGACAAAATCCGGCAACACATCTAAAAAGAGCCTAAACGGCCGAAAGGGATATGTCCGGGGTAGCGGACAGGATTCTATGAGAACGAATCTCGCTACAGTGCTCGATCCGAACCGTCGCAGCAACGATGCAGGGGAATTTGAAGCCGCCCTTCGCCGCCGGATTGTGGGACAAGACGCGGCTGTGGAGAAGGTCGTTGAGATTTATCAGATGTTCCTGGCGGGCCTGAATGCGCCCGGGCGTCCGGTGGGGAACCTGCTGTTTCTTGGGCCCACGGGATCAGGCAAGACGCGCGTGGTTGAGGCCATGGCCGAAGCGCTGTTTGGGGATTCGCGGGCGTGCATCAAGATCGATTGCGCGGAGTTCCAGCACTCGCACGAAATTGCAAAGTTGATCGGATCGCCTCCGGGATATCTGGGACATCGCGAGACGCATCCTTTGTTGACGCAGGAAGCGTTGAACCAGTGGTTCACCGAGAAGCTGAAGTTGTCGATCCTGCTGTTCGACGAGATCGAGAAGGCTTCGGACTCGCTGTGGCAACTGCTGCTGGGAATTCTGGACAAGGCGACGTTGACACTGGGCGATAACCGGCGGGTTGATCTGTCGCAGTGCATCATTATTATGACCTCGAACTTGGGTGCGGGCGAGATGATGAATCTCGTCGATGGCGGATTTGGATTCGCGCCGAAGGTGGTTGAGGTCGACGAATCGTTCGACGACAAGATTCAGCGGACCGCGGTCGAAGCGGCGCGGCGCAAGTTCACGCCGGAGTTCATGAACCGCATCGACAAAACGGTGGTGTTCAAGACCCTGCGCGATGAGCATCTGCGCCAGATCCTGGATATCGAACTGGGCATGGTGCAGCAGCGCGTGCTGATGGCTGCGGGCACAAATCAGTTTGTGTTCAACTGCACGACGGCAGTGAAGGAGTATTTGCTGAAGGAAGGAACTGATCCGCGCTATGGCGCGCGTCATTTGAAGCGGGCGATTGAGCGGAACCTGGTTTTCCCGTTGGCGAATCTCGTCGCTACCGGTCAGGTGCGGTTGGGTGACTTCGTTCGCATCGATATGGCTTCTGAGAACAAGATGATTTTTGTGAAGGAAGCCGAGAACGCGATGGCTCCGATGCTGCTGGAGCGGTATGGAGCTGCGGCGGGGAATCCGCCGACCACGCGGGCTGCGCGGACCGCGGTGAATAATCGCCGGGATTTTGGGACTCCGTCGCCGGGGGTGGCGGAGAGTAAGTAGCTTCGAGCCACGAGCTTCGAGCTGAAACCAACAACTCTTACCTTCTCGCTTGACCGCATCTCGCGAGTCGTATCTCAACGGCGCCGGGCCCTTCCGGCGCCTTTTTTTGTGAAGTCAGGGAGCGGATTTAATGCACAGCTCGCACGCGGGCCTGCCTTTTTGCTCAGTTCAACTTTCCTCTCGGGCTGGCTCCGGGGAGCTCGTGGTTGCTATTTTAGAAAGGCTGGATCGGGTCGTTAAGCTGAGATCCGAAGTTATAGACAACAGAGAATGTTTGGGCGTGCGACGCGAATGTTGCTGAGAGTTTCTGTTGAGAGATTCCGTAAATGATTGCATGTTCTGATTCCGTTTCGCTCTCGTGGTGAGAATTGCGGAGCGGGTAGGGATCCTTCGACTGCGGTTGTTCTTTGCGCTTTTTGCGCAAAGAACAATCCTCGCTCAGGATGACAATGCTTCTCGGGGTCGTTGCGATTTTCTGCTACTTGGCGCGGTAGACGGTTTTGCCCGCGACCATGGTCCAGAGGACTCTGGTGTCGCGCATTTCTTCGGGGCTTATGGTCAGGACGTCGCGATCCAGGAGAACTAGGTCCGCTCGCTTGCCTGGAGCGATTACTCCAATTGAATCTAGATTTAGTGCTTTCGCCGAGTTGCGCGTGTAGGCGTAGAACATGGCTTCGCGGGGCATTGCTTGGCTCGGATCAAGCACGCCTTCGTTTCCTTTTCTGGTTTCTGCTTTGTAGATTGCCTGGAAAATGTTTGCTGTGGAGACGGGCCAGTCGCTGGCGCCGGAGATAATGCCTCCATTGTCGAGGATGGAGCGGGCGGGGTATTGCCACTTGTAGATTTCGGGATCGACGTAGGGCTTGAGGATCTCGATGGTGTCGTTGGAGCCTTCGGCCCAGTAGAGCTGCAATGCGCTGATCACGCCGAGTTCACGGAAGCGCGGGAAGTCTTCGGGGCGGACAAACTGTTCGTGGGTGAGCGTATCGGGGAGGTGGGAGTCTCCGTTGGCGGCGCGGGCGGCGGCGATGCCGTCGAGCGCGGCTTTGACTGCGCCGTCACCAATCGCGTGGACGTGGATGATAAGTCCATCTTTGTCCGCAGCGATGCAGAGTTGGTTGAAAGTCTTTTGATCGAAGAGGAGTTCGCCGTTGCGTCCGGTGTTCTTGTAGGGCTTGGTCAGGTTCGCCGTTTGTGACGGGTATTCAGCCACGCCGTCAGCAAAAATTTTGATTCCCGTGACGTGCAGGTGGGGAATGCTTCCGTAGTTCGCCTGCTGTTTGTGGACGAAAGCCAGCTCGGCAACGGGATCTTTGGCCAGGACTCTAGGGAAGGCATCGACTTCGGAGTTGAGTTCGCCATGGTCGGAAAGCATCCTGTAGGCGCGCAGAGAATTTTCGGGAGCACTGGGTTCGAGCCATGCGGTGATGCCGAGGCTGTAGTTGTAGTTGAGAGCTGCGCGTCCTGCGGCAAGGATTTCTGCGTCAGTCGGCTGAGGCATGAGGGCATCAACCTTTTCCTGGCCTGCGTCGACCAGAAATCCGTTGGGTTGAAAGCTTTTGTCGAATCCGAAATAGCTCCGTCGATCTGGATTGAGCGACTTCAGGTAGTCGGCGGTGATGCCGGCGTGTTGTAGCATGGCGCGATTGGCCCAGGCAGTGTGGCCGTCCATGCCGCGGAAGATGAGAGCTTGCTTCTCGTAGGGTCCGGTGCTGAAGTCCTGGTTGAGGGTGTCGGTGTGCGACCAGAACTTCAGAGGCAGTCCGAGAATTTCGAGGATGTCCCCATGCATGCCGCGCTTGGCCTTTTGCGCTTCGGCTACGAATGATTGAAGTTCGGGAAAAGTCTCAACTTTTTCGGTGGCGTCGGCGTTGGTGAGATTGAAGCCTCCGTCGATGGAGTGGCTGTGAGAGTCGATGAATCCGGGGAAAAGAGACTTTCCTTCGAGATCGGTGCGAGTGGCGTTGGGAGCGGCCTTCTCGACTTCGGGGAGGTTGCCGACGGCGAGAATCTTTCCGTCGCGAATGGCCACGGCTTCGGCGTAGGGATTCTGCGGATCGGCGGTGAAGATCTTCGCGTGGTAGAGGATTTGGTCTTGCGCGAAAAGCGTGGTCGCGAACAAGAGAAGGCCCAGGGTTCGTCCCATAAGTTACCTTTTTGGTTAGATTGTGACTGAAGGAAAATAATATACACGTGCGACAGTTTCCACGGGGGCTAAAACCCCCTTTTCATACGCGTGCTAAAGCGGCGCAGAAGCGCCGCTCTTTCACTACACGGCGCTGAGGCCGTTGCTCAACGATCTGTACACAGAGGGTCTGCGTTGCCGGGTGAGTATATTGATGTGCATGCTCGCCAGGATAACGGAGCGCGTAGGGATCCTTCGACTGCGGTTGTTCTTTGCGCTTTGCGCAAAGAACAATCCTCGCTCAGGATGACAGAGCATGGTGATGACAGGACATCGGGTGACGGGAGGTAGAGCCACCGTCCTAGTCTTCGGCCCCCCGGCGTTTTTGCAGCGCGAGGAATGCAATGGTCAGCAGGGCAAAGAGCGCCAGGCCGCTCCAGAGATTCATAAGCGGGTGAAGCCACGTTTGTAGGAGCGAGATGGTCACTGTTATGAAGCCGATGACGGATCCCCAGGGGCCTAGTGGGGATCGCAGGGGGAGAGCTGCGATCTCCTCGGCGGAGCGGCTGCGGCGGAAATTGATGTGCGCGAGCAAGGAGACCAGCCAGGAGAGAATCATGCCCGTGAAGGCGGCGCCCAGCATGTAGCGGAAGGCATCTTTCGGAGCGAACAGAATCACTACCAAAGCGAATGCGATTCCAATCGAGGACTGCAGGACTGCATTTTGCGGCGAGCCTTCGTGATTGAGATGTCCGAGGCTGGCGGGAGCCCATCCAGTGCGGGCAAGAGAGAAAATCATGCGCGAGGCGACGTAGAGAGTTGCGTTGGCTCCGGAGAGGGCGGCGGTGAGGACGACGAAGTTCATGATGCCGGAGGCGTGCGGAATGTTCACCGAGCGAAACGTGGTGACGAAGGGACTTTCGGTAACGCCGGCGTGATTCCAGGGCATGATGCCTACGAGGATCACCATCGCTCCTACGTAGACGAAAGCGAGGGTGAGGAAAGTGATCCAGACGGCGCGTGGGATTTCCTTCGATGAGCGCGTTTCACCGGTGGTGACTGCGACCATCTCGACTCCGCCGAAGCTGTAGACGGCGTAGGTGAGCGCGACAATCGGGGCCAACATACCTTTCGGAAAGAATCCGCCATGGGTGGTGTATTGCGGGTAGACGCGGGCTGTACTGAGAAGAAACGCGCCGATTGCAATGAAGGCAACGATCGTTGCGAGCTTGATCATCGCTAGCCAGAATTCGGAGCGCGCGTAGGATCCCACGCTGCGGAGATTAATCCCGAGCAGCACCGTGCCGAAGACAATAATCCAGACGTAACTGGGAATTCTCGGGAACCAGACGGACATGTAGGTCGCGGCCGCGATCATTTCAGTGCCGATGGCGAAGACTAAGCCAAGCCAATATCCGGAGCGGGCGATGAATCCGGCGAAAGAGTTGAGGTAGATATCGCCGTAGACGCCGAAGGATCCGGCGGCGGGATGAGCGCAGGCCAGTTCGCCCAGAGCCATGGCCACGGTCCAAGAGATGAAAGAGGCGGCGACGAAGCTGAGGATGGCGGCGGGGCCGGCGAGTTCCATGGCGGCACCGGAGCCGAGGAGAAGTCCGGTTCCAATCGAGCCGCCAACCGCCACCATCGCCATCTGTGTAGCGGAGAGCTGGTGGCGAAGGCCTTCCTCGTGAATTTGGAGTGGCGGATTCAGATTAGCCGGAGAAGTGGCGGATGGCATGGAGCACAATAACAGAACTGCGCGGAGTTGGAACAAGCGTGCGGTGTTTTCCGTGTCCGTCGGCGTACAGAAATGTTCGGAATCGGACAAAATAGCTCACCTGCTTACGCCGTTTACGCTGGAGTTTCTTGGTTTTACAAAGGCTTTAATTCGGCAGGCTGGATGCAGCAGTAGACAGGATCTACGGAGCGACTACGATGGCGACACTCGCACAGAATCTCAGGCTGGCGGTGCGGCAGTTCAAACGTAATCCGGGCTTCACGGCCACAGTGATTTTTACACTGGCGCTTTCGATCGGGGCGAACACCGCTGTGTTTTCGGTGACGAGTGCGCTGCTGTTGAAGAGCCTGCCTTATTTCCAGCCCGATCGCATGGGGACAATCTTTACGCGTATCACGGGCACGCTTCCTTCCGATGAAAGGCACCACTTGAACGGCGAGCAGTGGGAACTGCTGAGGGACAACGTGCCGTCACTGATTTCTGCGGTTTTCGGAGGCAGCCGTTTTGGGGTTAATCTTCAGGCAGATTCGCGGGTGCAGTACGTTCACGCGGGACGTGTCTCGGCGCATTACTTCGATGTTCTTGGTGTCCGCCCAATCATAGGGCGCAGTTTCTCGGAAGCGGAAGATCAACCCCACGGAGCGAAAGCGGCGGTCCTTAACTATGCAGTCTGGCGGAACACTTTCGGGTCCGATCCAAATATTTCCGGCAAGAGCATGCTGCTGAAGGGAGAGCCGTACACCGTTGTCGGCGTGCTGCCTGAGGGCGCGACAACGACCTTGAATGCCGACCTGTACACTCCGCTGCAGGCGAGCCAGGAGGGTGAAGGTGGCGGAACCAACTTCGATGTGATCGTCCGACTACGCGACGGGGCGACGTGGCAACAGGCAGATGGCGAGATCAACCGGGTGTGGGCAGCGCGAAAAGAGAAATACGAACTGCATGATGATCCCGCAGCGAAGGTTAGTTATTACACCGTGCCGCTGCAAAGCGGGCAGGCAGCGACTTTGCGGCCGCAGGTTCTAGCACTGATGCTGGCTGCGGGATTCATTCTGCTGATTGCGTGCGCGAATCTTGCAGGCCTCACGCTGGTGCGGATGGCACGGCGGGTGTCGGAGGTCGCTACGAGGATGGCGCTTGGGGCCTCACGGTGGCAGATTCAGAAGCAATTCTGGATTGAGGCAGTGCTGCTTGCGCTGATTGGAGGAATCGCCGGCGTCTCGGTTGGATATGTCGCGCTGCGGGCAGTGCTTGGACTTCTACCGGAACATTTCTTGCCTGTTGGCGATGTGAGTCTTGACGGCCGGGCACTGGCATTCACAGCGGCGATTTCGCTTTTGACCAGCGTGCTCTTCGGCATGCTGCCCGCATTCACGGCGCGACAGTTTGATTTGCGGTCAGCGATTGCGAGCCGTGCTGTTACCGGCGGCCATCAGTTGGGGTTGCGTCAAACGCTCATCGTGGCGGAAGTCGCTCTGACTGTGGTGCTACTCGCGGCGGCAGGTCTGTTGATTCGAACTCTGGTCCATTTGCAGGCGCTGCCAGCCGGATTTGATGCAACCGGAGTCATGACCGCTAAGGCCTCGCTGGACGATGCGCGCTTTCACGAGGGTGCCGGGTTTCGAAAACTTCTGGCAGAGAGCACCGCTGCGATGCGGCAGATTCCCGGAGTGCAATATGCGGCGGTCGGGCTCAGCGTTCCGTACGAGCGCACACTGAACGATGGAGTCACTCTCCGTGACGGCAAGGACGCGGGACGGCAAGTGATGACATCCGAGACGTACGTTACGCCAGACTATTTCGCGGCGCTGCAGATCCCGATTCTGAAGGGCCGCGCCTTCACCGATGCGGACAGTGCCGATTCGCAACGGGTGGCGATCGTGAACCGGACTTTCACGCAGAAATTCTTCCACGGGCAGGATCCGGTCGGCCATTATGTGAATAAAGACACGCTGATCGTCGGGATGGTCGAGGATGTCGCGATCGAGCCAGGGTTGAATGCAACGGCTCCGCTTTCGGCGGAAGAGGGGATGTATATTCCGGCGACGCAAGTCGACCCTCGGTATCTGGCTTTGCTGCACATCTGGTTCCAGCCAAGTTGGGTTGTGCGTACGGCGGGTCCGGTGGAAGGTTTAACGGCGCAGATGCAGCGCGCCCTGGCGAGCGTCGATGCCAACCTGCCGTTCTCCGGCTTTTATCGAATGAGCGACCTGATGGCGAAGACGCTGGCAATGCAGCGGATCGAAGTGTCGCTGCTGAGCGCGATGGCGAGTCTCGCTCTGCTGTTGAGCACGGTCGGAATCTTTGCGCTGGTGGCGAATCTTGTTGCGCAGAAGACGCGAGAGATCGGCATCCGCATGGCCCTGGGATCGACGATTCGTCAGGCGATGTTGAACATTGGAGCGCCCGGCGTACGAGCTGCGGGAATCGGACTCGTTCTCGGACTGATTCTGTGTGCGGGGGCGCTGCGGGTGATGAGGAACGTGCTGTATGGAGTTGGGGTCTATGACTATCCGACGATTCTGGGTGTCGTTGCGATTCTGCTTTCGGTGACGTTGATCGCGGTCACTGTGCCTACTTTGCGGATTGCGCGAATTGATCCTGCGGAGACACTGCGGGAGGAGTGATAGCGAGGTCCTAATGGAGTTGTTGCGGGATGTGAGCAGGGGCCTAGGAAATTACAGTGCAGGAATTCGGTAGGGATGTTTCGACTGCGCCGCGACCTCCGTTTTGCTCGCTCGCGGCTTCGCTCAACATCACAAGGTTTCTTGGGGTCTCGGACTAGGGAGGCTTCGACTGCGAACAAGCATCGCTTGCCGCGCTGCTCGTTCTTTGCTCAGCATCAGAGATCCAAAGGCCGACGTCACCGTGGAAGAGCGGCGCATTCCGCGTGGCGTACTCGCGCAATAGACCCCAGGGCTTTAGTTTCCAGCTCTCTCAACATTTGTTCAGTTTACGGAACATCAGGCTTTAGGCAGTTCTGCGGGAATTGGCTGTGACCTTCGTAATCGCGGGTTGGCGTTACCGCATTGCTGGGGGGTGGGGGCACTCCTAGAATCGGAGCAGGGTTTACTCCGCCCTTTTCGCATGCCTGAGATCACACGACGCCTGGACCGAGCCGAGTTGGGCAAGCGCATTGAACGCGCGGAAAAGCTGCTGCAAAAAGGCAAGACCGCCGAAGCCCTCGAAGAATACATCCTGGTTCTGAGAGACGATCCGGAAAATGATGTGGTGCGGCAGCTTACGGCAGATTTGTGTTTGTCGATGAGCCGCAATGCCGAGGCCGTGAAACTCCTCGGCGAGTTGTTTGAGCGGCAGGTGACCGCTAACGATGCCACGCGGGCCAGTCTCACGTACAAGAAGCTGGCGCGACATGGGAGTCCGACATGGCAGCAGAAGTTCCGCTTCGGGCAATTGCTCGAGGGCTCGAACAAGAAGTTGGCTGCGGGAACCTATGAAGCTGCGATCCTCGATCTGACAAAGCTGGGGAAGAAGCAGGAAACGGCAGAGGTACTGGATCGCATTGTGGCGATCGAGCCGACGCAGGCGAATCTACTGCGCGTCGGGGAGTTGGCTTCGGAGTTGGGAAATCGCAAGGCGGCGGCCGGAGCATTCCAGAGAGTTGCACAGACGGCTGCGGCGGAGGGTGGAGACCCAGCGCAGTGGTATGAGCGTGCGTATCAGGAAGATGCTTCGGATCAGTCGATTGCGCTGGCGTACGCGCAGAGTCTGCTGGCCAAGGGGCAGGTGGGAGCGGCGATCTTCATTCTTGAGCCGCAGATGAATTCTGGTCCGGTGACGCCGGAGTTCCGCGAAGCCTATGCAGACGCACTCGTAGGAGCGGGAAGATTTGCCGAGGCCGAGCCGCTGGTGTGGCAGCTGTTTGAGGCGAATCCGGCGCGCGTGCAGCAAGTGATCGGGCTGATCAAAAGTTTTCTGGATGGTGAGCAAGACGAAGAAGCGGTCGCGCTGGCGCGGAAATTGGAGCAATTCCAGCGGAGGCGTGGCGAACGGCGGCAGTTCATCGCGATCATGGAAGACATTACCGGATCGCGGCGTCCTTCGAAGGAGATGCTCGAGTTTCTGAGCGAGTTGTATAACTCGTCGAACCGCGAGGCCGACTACTGCACAACCCTGCTGAAGCTGTTTGATCTTTATGTCAGTACGGGAGATTTTGCGAAGGCGGCAGAGTGCCTGGATCGATCGGCGGAAGTAGATCCCTATGAGCCGGGACATTTGAAGCGGCTGGAGATGATCAAGGGCCGGGTCGACGATGCGCGCTACAAGGTGATCGCGTCGCGATTCAGTTCGGCATCGAAGGCTCCGGAAGAGCCGGTACATACGGAAAGTACGACGCTGGGTGCATCGACCCTGCAAGACTTGATGCTGCAGGCGGAAATCCTGGTGCAGTATGGGATGCGCAACAAGGCGGTGGAGCGGCTGCAGAGAATTCAGGAGCTGTTTCCCAGAGAAGAAGAGCGCAACGAAGATTTGCAGCGGCTGTACATGTCGGCGGGGGTGACACCGCGTTATGCGGGATCGGCTCCGTTGCCTCCGGCACAAGTGGCGACTCCTGCAGCGGCGCCGACGGCAGCAACGCCGGCGGCTCCGGCGGTTGATCCGGCGGCGGATGTGCGGACGTTCACCCGGGTGGCCGAGATTACGCGGAAGCTGTATCACCAGGGGACGGCGCCAGCGGTGCTCAGTACCGCAGTGAAGGAGATTGGAGCGCACTGGGAGGCATCGCGGTGTATCGCAGTGATGGGTAAACCTGGGCTGCCAGCCACCGCAATGGATGAGTTCTGCGCCGAGGGAATGAAACGGGGCGGACTGCCTGCTATCGGGGATCTGGTGAATTGTCTCCACGGCGCGGTTGGGGGACATGATCCGTTGGCGTTCGAGGATGCCCCGAAATCGGATGCGCTACAGAAGGCGAAGAAGGCTGTTGAGGAATTGGGAGCCGCGACGGTCTTGGCGGTGCCGCTGTCGGATGGCGAAGAGACTGCCGGGATGCTGGTGTTGATCCACAAGCGGCAGCGAGTGTGGCAGCAGTCGGACATGGTGGTGCTGAAGACGCTGGCAGATCAGATGGTGATTGCGCTGAACAATGCTGGACTGCGGCGCCTGGTCAAGAACCTATCGGTGACAGATGAGAAATCCGGGCTGCTGAAGCGGGCTTCGTATCTCGATCTGCTGATGGCGGAGAGCAAGAGGGCGATCCAGAATTCATCGGCGCTGACGGTGATGCTGATGCAGTTTGGCAAAAGCGGCGCCATGATCAAAGAGCATGGCGAGGCTGACGTGCAGTCGGTGATGGAAAAGGCGGGACAGATGTTCTCGGCCAATATCCGATCGAACGATCTGGCGTTCCGGTACGACACGGCTACGATCGCGGTTCTGCTGGGCGAGACAGCGGAAAAAGAAGCGATGCTGGCGATCGAGAAGCTGCGCAAGATTATCGGAGAGCTACGTTGGCCGGTGAAAGATGGGGCGGTTGCCAATCCAGTGCTGTTCTCGGCGGGAGTGGCGGAGGCCGTGATCCGGTCGGAGTTTGATCCGGTGGATGTCGTCACCGAAGTGATCAATCGCGTGGAGCATGCGCTCGCGCAGTCGATGACGCAAGGATTGGGAAAAGTGGTGGCGTTAGGGCCTGCTCTTGCAGCGGGAGCGGTAGCGTAGTCGTAGGAAACGGAGCGTTCCGTGCCTAGACTGAAGTGGTTTACATGGCTTGTCGTTTTGGCAGCGGGGATTGGGAGTTGGGGATTGGTGTGGCTCGCGATCTCTCCCCAGCTGGCGAAGTACGGCGATCATCTTGAGTGGCTCACCTCTGGGCTTGAGACTTCTGTCCCCGCCCGAATCGTTGGTTTGCTGGCGGTGCTGGTTTTCGCTGTCGCGACTTCCGAATGGTTGTTGCGGATCATGGGTAGAAATCCGTAGACTGCTGAAGCTTCTTGTTCCTTTGCGATTCTCAGCGCTCTCGGCGGTAAGTTCTTTTTACGGCAGAGTTCGCGGAGAAATTCCGCAGAGATCGCCAAGACAATCATTTCTGATTGCTTACCCTCGACACCCCCGAAGTGAATCCTTTGTCCTGTCGGTACTCTATCGGCGTTCGATTACCTAGAAGCCCATGGTGTCATCAGCGGAGGGGCCGTAGGTTGCTGGGACCGGCTTGTCATTCAGGCGCAGATAGACGCCGAGTTGTGCGCGGTGGTGGACCAGGTGATTCATGAACATCTGGCGGTAGGCGAGGAAGCGGGATCCGCTGAAAATTGTGTGGCCCTGGAAACTGAGCTTCCAATTCTCCAGCCAGGCGGAATCGGGTGTGGCCGCGAGGGCCGCGCGGAGTTTGGTGGACTGAGCGTCAAACGCCTGCACCAGCTGACTGGGCGATTCGAATTTCAGAGGCTGCATGCTGCCCTTTCCGAAATCGAGTTCGGGAGTGGTGAGGACCGTAATTCCGAATTCGGCGAGTTGGGCGACGTGCGGCGCGAGGCTGCCGAGTTTCATGGATTTTGGATGGGGCTTGAAGTCGGCTTTGTCGGTATCGGGCACACGGCTGAGAGTTTCGCGAGTGGTTTTGATTTCTGCGTCGAGTTCGGTAAGAAGATGTTCGCTGATTGACATGACATTCTCCGCTGCGGGTGAGTATAAGCGGATGGCCTGTGGAATTTTTGGGGCGGCGGGAGCCGACTTGAGTTGTCGGCCTCGGGGAAGTGGTTCAAGCGCGCCTCCGGCACGCGATTATCGGAGGGTTGCTATCCCGGCGTTGAAACGCCGGGCTATTGTCAGGCGTCCTTCGGACGCTCTCCTTCGATATCTGCGACCTTACGGGTCACTTGCCGATCTCTGCGGATTTTCTCCGTGCGAACTCTGCAATAAAAGCCTTTAGCGCCGAGAACGCTAAGGATTCGCAGAGATCACGGAGAAATTCGTGAAAGTGATACCCACGGCTGAAAGGGTTGCTTCTGGTCAAGGTTGCTGACTGACTGCTACACTAAAAAGTTTGGCGAATTGGCCCTGGCCGGGTCCGGTTGGGGTTCTCTGAGATCATCCATCATGTTAAAAGTCGGCGATATTGCGATTGTCAGCGGGGCGCGTACGCCTTTTGGGCGGTACTGCGGAAAGTTGAAGGATTTTACGGCGCAGGAACTGGGCGCGATTGCGGGCAAGGGCGCAGTCGAGCGGTCCGGGATCGATGCGAAAGAGTTCGATCATGTCGTATTCGGGAATGCGCAGCAGACTTCCGGAGACGCATTGTACGGGGCGCGGCATGTGGGGCTGCGCGCGGGGATTCCGATTGAGACTCCGGCGCTCACGGTGAACCGGCTTTGCGGATCGGGGATGCAGTCGATTGTCTCGGCGGCGCACATGATCCAGACGGACGAGGCGAAGGTCGTGCTGGCTGGTGGCATGGAAGC
Source organism: Candidatus Sulfotelmatobacter sp. (assembly GCA_035264195.1). Classification (GTDB taxonomy): domain Bacteria; phylum Acidobacteriota; class Terriglobia; order Terriglobales; family Acidobacteriaceae; genus Sulfotelmatobacter. The sequence continues at coordinate 38,752 of DATFQQ010000269.1, forward strand.
GATGTCGCAGGCGCCGTTTGTGATCCGCGGGCGCGATGGGTTCACTCTGGCTCCGGGCGGAAAGCTGGAAGACTCGCTGATGGTGGCGCTACTGGATTCGTACTGTGGGTCTTATATGGCGAACACTGCGGAGCTGTATGGATCACAGCACGGGATCACGCGCGAGATGCAGGATGAGTTGGCACTGCGTTCTCAAAAGTGCGCCGATGACGCGTACAAGGCGGGAAGGATTCAGGAAGAGTTGGTGCCGGTGGCGCTGCGGAATCACAAGGGCGAGGCGACCGGTGAACAGCTGACGGAGGATGATCACCGGCGTCCGCAGACGACGATGGAAGGGCTGGCAAAGTTGCGTCCGGCCTTTGGGAAGAACGGTACGGTGACGGCTGGTAACGCGAGCGGAATTGTGGATGGAGCGGCGGCGGTTGTGATGATGTCGCTGGATCAGGTTCGCAAGCGCAACATGGAGCCGCTGGGACGGATTGTAAGTTGGGGGATTGCGGGCGTCGAGCCGAAGGTGATGGGCCGCGGTCCAGTGCCCGCGACGAAGATTGCGCTGCAGAAGGCGGGATTGTCGCTGGATTACATCGATCTGATTGAAGTGAATGAGGCGTTCGCTGCGCAGTATCTCGCGGTCGAGAAAGAGCTGGGGCTGGATCGAGAGAAGGTGAACGTGAATGGCGGGGCGATTGCGTTGGGGCATCCGCTGGGCGCGACCGGGACGCGGCTGGTGATCACGTTGTTGTATGAGTTGCGGCGGCGGAAAAAGAAGTATGGATTGGCTACGGCTTGTATTGGCGGCGGGCAGGGGATTGCGATGGTTGTGGAGAGTATGAATTAGCATGAGTTCAATTGGACGACTAAAACGTTCCTGCTTGTGCGCGGCGGTCGCGGTGATTGCAAGCGCTCTGGGCGATTTCACGCTGGGCCTCATTGCGAACCAGCCGAACGCGGGGAATTTTGACAGAGGCGATCTGTTCGTTGATTTCGTTGGGATATTCCTTGCCCCAGGGTGGCTTCTGTTTCGTCGAACATTCGAACGTGCCCGGCCAAGTCAGTTTCCTGGCTTAGTCCTGTTGGTGTTGGTGGTTAGTTTTTTGGCCGACGCAGGTTTGATTTTCGCGGTCTGGGAGATTGTCCGCCGGAGTACAAACCGTATGCGCTTGTCATCCTGAGCGGCGCACTTTGCCGCGAAGGACCGATGCAGTCTGCTGGCGTCGGCAAGTTGCATAGGTCCTTCGCTTCGCTCAGGATGACAATCGCTATTTTTCAACGAGAACGATTGGGGAAGGGACATGGAAATTAAGAAAGTTGGAGTGCTGGGTTGTGGTCTGATGGGCTCCGGCATCGCTCAAGTGGCGGCGATGGCTGGATTCGACGTTACCGTACTCGAAGTTGAGCAGAAATTTCTCGATAAGGGGTTTGCCGGGATTGAGAAATCGCTGGCGAAGTTTGCGGAACGGCCGGTCGAGAAAGGCGGCATCACTTCCGAGCAGAAGGATGCGATTCGGGCGCGGCTTCATGGCACGACGAATAAGTCTGATCTTGCGCATTGCGACATTGTGATTGAAGCGATCATTGAAAACGTCGAAGAGAAGAAGAAGATGTATGCGTCGATCGATGGCATTGTGAAGAAGGACGCGATCTTTGCCACGAATACTTCGTCGATTTCGGTAACTGAGCTTTTGACGGCTGTGAAGCGTCCGGAGCGGTTTGTCGGGCTGCACTTTTTTAATCCCGTGCCATTGATGAAGCTGGTGGAAGTGGTGCGCACGATCGCGACTGCCGATGATGTTTATGAGTCGGCTTACGCCTTCGCGAAGAAGCTAGGTAAGGTTCCGGTGCGCACATCGGACAAGACGGGATTTGTCGTGAACCGGCTGCTGGTGCCGTATTTGCTGGATGCGATCCGGGCCTATGAAGAAGGCGTCGGTTCGATTGAGGATATCGATAACGCGATGAAGCTGGGGTGCGGGTATCCGATGGGCCCCTTTACGTTGCTGGATTTTGTGGGGCTCGATACGACTTACTACATTACTCACGTGATGTATGACGAGTTCAAGGAGCGGCGGTTTGCGTCGCCTCCGCTGCTGAAGCGGCTGGTGATGGCGGGGTGGTATGGGCGGAAGTCGGGCCGTGGGTTTTATGATTACTCGGACCCGGAGAAGCCGAAGGCGCAGAAGCTGTGACGTCTTTCGCCACGGATTTTAGGTGTGTCATCCTGAGCATGGAGTCGAAGGATCCCTATGATCTGATACCGCGATGGACCTTGCAAGGCACTCTCTGAGCGTTGTGAGGGAACTCCTTGTAGAGCCGCGAGCTCCGTTGAGCTGAAAGGGATCCTTCGACTGCGGTTAGTCTTTGCGCTTTTGCGCAAAGACTAATCCTCGCTCAGGGATGACAGGGACTAAAGGTTGGTTAGAACTTATGAACTTTGAAAACATTATTCTCGAAAAGAAGAACGCGATTGCTTATGTCACCGTCAACCGGCCGAAGGTGCTTAATGCGCTGAACATGGCCACGATGGAGGAATTGCGGGCGGCGTTTCATGACATCAAGAACGATGCGGCGGTTCGCGTCGTGATCTTTACTGGGTCTGGCGAGAAGGCCTTCATTGCCGGGGCCGACATTGGTGAGCTGGCCAAGCAGGATGCGGTGACCGGGAAGGAATATACGCACCGTGGGCAGAATGTGTTGAATCTGATTGAGAATCTCGGGAAGCCGGTAATCGCTTGCATCAATGGATTCGCGCTGGGTGGCGGGTGCGAGATTGCGATGGCTTGCACGATGCGGCTGGCCAGCGAGAATGCGAAGCTCGGGCAGCCGGAGGTGAAGCTGGGGATTATCCCGGGATACGGTGGGACCCAACGGTTGCCGCGGTTGGTGGGCAAAGGGATCGCGATGCAGATGGTGCTGGCCGGGGAGATGATCACGGCGCGGGAGGCGCATCGCATCGGGCTGGTGAATGAAGTGTTGCAGGCGGCGGAGTTGATTCCGCGAGCGGAGGCGATCGCGGCTAAGATTGTGGCGAATGCTCCTCTGGCCGTGCAGTACGCGATGGAAGCCGTGAATAGAGGGATGGAGATGACGTTGAGTGAGGGGCTCTATCTTGAGGCGGTGCTCTTTGCCGTGGCTTGCTCGACCGAGGATAAGACTGAGGGTACGAAGGCGTTTTTGGAGAAGCGGGCGGCGCAGTTTAAGGGCAAGTGAACCTCTGGTATTTCGGTTGTCATCCTGAGCGGTGTTCTTTGCCGCGAAGGACCCGTGCAGTTCGTCTGGAGCGCTGACGCTGTCGACAAGTTGGATAGGTCCTTCGCCGCCAAAAGCTGCGGCTCAGGATGACAACTTCGCTGGGTAAGGGATTCACCACAGAGGGCACAGGGGATCACAGAGGAAAAACATTGAAGATTGAGTCGGTGCCGGAGGCGGCTGTTTCGGGGATTGCGGGGAAGCTCGATGCTTCTGGGCGACGATTTGCCATCGTTGTCTCCCGTTTTAATTCTTTCATTACTGAGCGGCTGCTTTTGAGTGCTTGTGACGGGTTAATTCGGACTGGCGCTGCGCAAAAAGACGTTGACATCGTGCGCGTGCCGGGGGCGTTTGAGATTCCGTCTGCGGCGCGGGCGCTTGCCTCGACTGGAAAATACGATGCGTTAATTTGTATCGGCTGCTTGTTGCGCGGGGATACGGCACATTACGACGTGATCGTCAACGAAGTCACGCGTGGGATTGGGCAGTCGGCGCAGGAGACGGGAGTTCCCCATGCTTTTGGCGTGTTGACTTGCGACACGTTGGAACAGGCGATTGATCGGGCTGGGTTGAAAATGGGGAACAAGGGATTCGAGGCGGCGCTGGCGGCGGTGGAGATGGCGTCGCTGAAGACAGCTGTCAGCTCTCAGCCTTCAGCTGTCAGCAAGAAGCAGATTCCTCGCTCCGCTCGGAATGACAAAGAGAATACTCGGAATGGCAACACGATAAGAAAGTCCTCGAAGAAGCGTAAGTGAGTCCTTTCTGAAGTAAACTGACACAGCAGATAAGGTGGTTAGAGTTAGACGCGGGCTGCGCCCGCGGGACGGACGAATGCGTCCGTCCCTACACAAGACATGGGTACACGAAGGAAATCACGAGAGATAGTGTTGCAGATGCTTTTCCAGTCGGATATGGGGAAGCAGAATGCTGACCAGGTGCGGAGGACGTTTTGGGCTGAGCATGGATCGGCTAGCGCCGAGGTGCGCGGGTTTGCCGATGATTTGTTTCGTGTCGCGACTGATCGCGTTACCGAGATCGATGGGCTAATTGAGAAGCATGCTGAACACTGGCGGATGGAGCGGATGGCGGCAGTGGATCGGAATCTGCTGCGGGCGGCGGTGGCGGAGTTGCTGGCGTATCCGGATACGCCGCGGGCTGTAGTGATTAACGAAGCGCTGGAGATTGCGCGGAAGTTTTCTTCCCCGGAGTCGGTGCATTTTGTGAATGGGGTGTTGGATAGTGTGGGGAAGGAGTTGGAGGCGAGTACGAAGTAGGGAGTTAGTGGTCAGTGGTTAGTGATCAGTTCTAACCCCGTCGTACCGTTTTGCGTTTGGGATCTACTTAAAGTCATGCCAGCCGAGTGTGTGTCGTAGCTTTTCTTTCGCCTCCTCCGGGGCTTGGTTTTGTCTCTTTCTTCCACCCACCATTTGCGCGATGGGCTGCATTCTTCCGCCGCTTCGCGGCTCTGTTCTCACAGCCTCCGAACCGCAGTGTTCTTATCCAAAAGTCTGCGCTCTATGTTTGTAACCGCTGACAACTTTGCCCTTCTGCAAATATCAGCTCACAGAGCCTACGGCTTGACTAACGCTACGTTCAGTGTGCAGGGACCTGCCGTTGGGGTGAAGGTGCAGAACGGGTTCTGGAAGTTGGGCAGGTTGGGGAAAGGTAACTGGAAAAGGTCGGTGCCACCGATGCCGGTGCTGATTTCGTGGAGCAGGCCGTCGCTGCCGACAACTGCGATGGTGCCAGCGTCGGAAGACATGTCAGAACTGAGCGGCGTGGCATTGCCCAGGATTTCGATGCCTCCGGTGGCTCCGGCGAGGAAGTTGTAGATGAGAATACTAGAGCTGCCCGGGTTGACGACGTAGAGGAGCGTGGCGTCGGCCGAGGCGAAGAAATTCGGCGATCCGTCCTGTGTGTTGATGGTCGTGCCGAGTTCGATGCGTTGTGTTGGGCGAGTTGTATCGTTGCTGAAGAAGGTCAGACCCTGGGGACAAAGAGTCCCCGTGGCGGGTGGCAAAACCTCGGCGGTGGCAACGTCGAACCCCGTGGAATCGAGTACAAGAATGTGGAGTCCGGAGTGGTTCGGATACGGAGATGGCGGATTATTGAAGGGGAAGGAGTAGCCAGAGGAGTCCACTCCGTCCAGTACGACATTCGGAAGAATCCGCATTAGGAGCGGGTTGGCGGGTAGGTTCACCACGGCCGGGATCGGCGTCGATCCATTGTCGCTGGCGATCTGATTGTTACAGGTCGCGAAGGCTGTAATGTTCGCGCTGCCTCCATTGGCCGCGGATTCCGCGATGAAAGCGAAAGCTCCATTCGGCGAAAAGCTGATCGCACTGGCTGGACCGGAAAGGGCAAACGGTCCCTGCAAGGCTTGTAGCGGCGAAAAGACGTAGAGAGAGCTCGAGTTTGTTCCGCCGATGATGAAGGCCTTCAGGCCATCCGGCGAAAAAGCGGCTGCGGTTGCGCCGGAGATATTAAGAGGAGTTGTGACTGCGCTCGGGGCCAGCTGCACAACGTAGACCTGGTTCGGATAGTGGATCGTGTCGGAAAAGATTGCCGAGGCTCCATTCGCAGAAACAGCCAGGACTTTACCTGTTACGGTTCCCAGCGATGAGAATGGGCTGGTGTTGCTGCCGAAGTTGGCGGGATTGACCGTCTCCGCGCCGAAATCGCTCCCCATGAACAGCTTGGCTCCGAGAGGGTCGAATAAGAACGAGTTTGGATTAGCGGGTATTGCCGCTTGAGCTCCGGCCGATGCCTTTTGGGTGACGAGATAGTAGCCAGATGTGCTGCAATCACTCGGGGAGATGTGCGCACATCCAAAGCTGGAAGCGAAAACGTTGGCGGTGGAAGTGGCCCCGGTGATCTGAGCGGAGATGGCTGCCATTGGGGTCAGAGGGATCACCTTGTTGTTTGGGCTGGCCGGAATGACAAGTTCGTCGGAAGAGTAAACCGGCGTTGGGATCAGGAGTTGACATCCGCCAAAATTCGAATAAATGGCCTGGAAGTAGGTCGAGCAATCGTCGATCTTTGTTTGCGTCGAAAGTGTCGCGGGTACGAGGGGAAACCCCACATTGCAGGTGGGAGGCGAGCAGGTTGCCGTTACGGACGCCGCGCCCGGAGAACTGATGGCAAGGGCGCAGGACTGCGTGCATCCGGTGCCGACGTTGACGACGCCCGGTTGCGAGGAGGTCCAGCTCAGGGGAATCTTGCTGAGGACGACCCCTCCCTGGCTGCTGGGCAAGGAACTGGCGCCCATCACGTCGCTAAGAGTCGCGATGACGGTCTGCGCGCTGCCGCCTTTGGCGGCGGCCAAGGATGTTTGTCCAGAACCGGCCGTTCCCAGTTCGAGCCCGATGTTTTGAATGGGACAGGTGGAGAAAAAGTCGAGAACCGGAGACGTTGCGCCGGAGATGTTGGTCAGCGTTGGCTGCCGGAACGAAGCGCTGGTGACCCCGCTGGCCGACGCATAGATATAGGTAATTCCGGGCATTGCTGCTGTGGCGGTAGCCTGGTTCGTCGCGAAGTTGTAGGTGGTCTTGGTGATTGGGTTGATCGCCGTGTTCGAAAGAGGCGTGAGCGTCACAACCGTAGAGTTCAGCGCGCTCCAGGTGAACGGTCCAACAGACGCGGTGATATCGGTGCCTTGACTGAAGGCGTGAGCCTCGAGGGTCATGGTTTGCGACTGCGAGAGACACGGTTCCTGTACCGGAACGCCAGTCAGCAGGATCCCATTGACGGTGATGTTGTCGATAGGAGGATGAACAAAGACGAAGGTTGGAATGCTGGCTCCGCCTAAGGCGTTGGCCGTTACCTGGGCGACCCCAGGAGCTCCGGGGGTGCAGGTGGTAAAGAGATCGTCCCAATGGCCGGCACAAGCGATGCCGGCCGGCGATACATTCAGTATGGAGGTGTCGCTGGAAGTGTAAGTGACGGCTACGGCCAGGTTCGTGCCAGAGGCGGTCTGGACGGACGAACTGAAAATGAGCGTACCGCCGGCCTGGAGAGACATTGTTGAGCTGGGCGTGAGGGCGATCTTTCCCGCGAAAAGTGGTGGGCCGGCTTTAGAGCCTCCGCCGCAGGCTGCGATGCCTAGTAGTGCAGAGACAGTGACCATCAACCAGGGACTGCGCGAACAGAACCTACCCATGCACTCCTCTTTAGTTATCGGGCTCTCACGGTCATGCTTTTGGGACTCATTCAGAGACATGCGCATGAATCGGGAGACAAACTATTCAAAAGAATTGGAAAACTTGTAGTGTAGAGGCTGAAGCCGGAATCAGCAAGCGGGCAAGGAACTAAGATCCTCTTCCAGCAGCGACAGCGTCGACTTCCTAGTCCGCAGTTGCCTGCGATTTTTGCCATTCGGATTTGGGATGCGGGAAAGGGCGATTAAGTTCCCTGAGACGCTACGATTGAATGGATCATGCTTGAAGGAGCGGGGGGACATTCTCACTCCGTGAGCGAGAATCAAAATCATTACCGCCGAGTTCGCCGAGAAAGGCCGCAGAGTTCGCGGAGGGATGCATTTTTCGAGGTTTCTACATTCGTTTAAGGGTCTATAGCTGGCTTCTGAAACATGAGTTGACGGTCGGTAGAGCGATTGTTATATTAGATTGGTTCCGCGAGTTCATCCAGGCTTGTTGTGTCCTGCCACTTTTTGCCGCGTTGTGCAGAGAGTAGCGATCGAGCTTTAGAGAAACTGGTTTCCGGATGGAAGTAAGGTTCGGAAACATTCCTCGCTGAAACGTTCCTGCGGTGCCTTTTGCCCTTATGCGAAAGGATATGCAGGGCAAGGCTGACGAAACGGAGTGCCCCCGGAGTTTGGCCGGGCGCCACCGTCGGCGGCGTAAGTCTTAAAGGGAATCCAGAATCTCTCGTCAGCGTGCGTGTGCGATTGGCCGCGAAGCGACGAGAAGTAATGGCCCACGTTGAACGGGTCATGCCCACGGATGCGTATCCGAAACTGTGGATTTGAAGCTGTGCGCCGTTGAGCGCGCGGCTAAGGAGTGGCAAGAGTGCCTACGTTTAACCAGTTGGTAGCTCAGGGCCGGAAAAGGCCCCGGTACAAGACGGCCAGCCCTGCGCTGCAGGGATGTCCGCAGAAGCGCGGCGTTTGCACGCGCGTGTATACGCAGACTCCGAAGAAGCCGAATTCGGCGTTGCGGAAAGTGGCGCGTGTGCGGCTGACGAACGGCATTGAAGTCACGACGTATATCCCCGGAGTCGGGCACAACCTGCAGGAGCACTCGATTGTGCTGATCCGTGGAGGCCGCGTGAAGGATCTGCCGGGCGTGCGCTATCACGTGATTCGCGGAACGCTGGATGCAGTGGGTGTTGCCAACCGCATGCAGGGACGCTCGAAGTATGGGGCGAAGAGACCGAAGAAGGGGTAAGAAGTTTCGAGTTTCTGGTGTCGAGTTTCGAGTGAGTGATTTTGAAACTTGAAACACGAAACTTGAAACTGGCAGTTGAGGAGCAGAGAGCTTATATGCCTCGTAAAGGACATATCGCAAAGCGGACGGTACCGGCCGATGCCGTGTATGGGTCGGACCTGGTGACGAAGTTCATCAACTCGATGATGTGGCAGGGAAAGCGGTCGACGGCCGAGGGCATATTTTATGAAGCCCTGACGAAGCTGGAGTCGAAGGGTGGCGATGAGGCCATCAAGTTGTTCAAGAAGGCCGTGGAGAACGCAAAGCCGCTACTCGAAGTGAAGACTCGCCGCGTGGGTGGCGCGAACTATCAGGTGCCGGTCGAGGTGAATGCCGACCGCCGGACGTCGCTGGGGATCCGCTGGATCATTACTTATGCCCGGGCGCGTGGCGAAAAGGGAATGGTTGACAAGCTAAGCAATGAGTTGCTGGATGCCGCCAATGGACGCGGCGCCGCCATCAAGAAGAAGGAAGATGTGCATCGCATGGCGGAAGCGAATAAGGCGTTTGCGCATTATCGCTGGTAAGCACTTGCATAGATCCTCCGGCGCAAAGAACGCGCCTCAGGATGACAGAGTGTATTGAGAGCTGACAGCTGATTTTCGGAGCCCAGAAAGAGAATTAGGTCGTGCCTAGAACAGTCCCATTAGAGCGTTGCAGGAATATCGGCATCATGGCGCACATCGATGCCGGCAAGACCACTACGACGGAGCGCATCCTGTTTTATACGGGCAGGACGCACCGCATCGGAGAGGTTCATGAAGGCACTGCGACCATGGACTGGATGGAGCAGGAGCAGGAGCGCGGTATTACGATTACGTCCGCGGCGACTACCTGTACCTGGCGCGACATTCGGATCAACATTATTGATACGCCTGGCCACGTGGATTTTACGGCCGAGGTGGAACGCTCGCTGCGTGTGCTCGATGGCGCAGTCGCGGTGTTTGACGCGGTGCATGGCGTGCAGCCGCAGTCCGAGAAAGTGTGGCGCCAGGCCGATAAGTACGGCGTCCCGCGAATTTGCTTCATTAATAAGATTGACAAGATGGGTGCCGATTTCGAGCATGCCATCGATACCATCCGCAAGCGCCTCAGCGCCAAGCCCGTCGCGATTCAAATTCCCATCGGACAAGAAGCGAAATTCATTGGCGTCATCGACCTGATTGCCATGAAGGCGATCATCTGGAAAGACGAGACGATGGGCGCGGAATATGTCACCGAAGAAATCCCTGCCGATCTGAAGAAGAAAGCGGAAGCTTTCCATGCGCAGCTGGTCGAAACCGTCGCCGAGAATGACGACGAGATGCTGCACAAGTTCCTCGAGGGCGAAGAGATTTCGGCTGAGGAGCTGAGAAAGTCGCTGCGCAAGTCGACGATCGAGCTGAAAGTGTTCCCGGTCGTAGTGGGCACGGCTTTCAAGAACAAGGGCGTGCAGCCGCTGCTCGATGCGGTGGTGGATTATCTGCCTTCTCCGCTGGATGTCGGCGAGACCCACGGAAAGAATCCGAACAATGGTCAGGAAGTCACGCGCAAGGCTGACGACAAAGAGCCGTTCTCGGCGTTGGCGTTCAAGATCATGGCCGATCCGTTTGTGGGGCAGTTGACGTTTATCCGCGTGTACTCCGGGCAACTGAAGACCGGCGATTCCGTGCTGAACGTGCGTACGGGAAAGACCGAGCGGATTGGACGCCTGCTGAAGATGCACGCCAACAAGCGGGAAGAGATCAGCGAGATTCTTGCGGGCGATATTTGCGCTGCCGTCGGATTGAAGAACGTTTCGACCGGCGATACGATTTGCAACGAAGCTCATCCGATCGCGCTCGAATCAATTGAGTTTGCGACTCCGGTTATTTCGGTCGCGGTCGAGCCCAAGACGAAGGCCGATCAGGAAAAGATGGGCATGGCGCTTGGACGTCTGGCTCAGGAAGATCCTACCTTTAAGGTTCACACCGATCCCGACAGCGGACAGACGATCATCAGCGGCATGGGCGAGTTGCACCTGGAAATCATCGTGGACCGCATGATGCGCGAGTACAAGGTTGAAGCGAATGTGGGCAAGCCGCAGGTGGCGTATCGCGAGACGATTCGCAAGCACGCCGAGGCGGAAGGCAAATACATCCGGCAGACCGGCGGTCGCGGTCAGTATGGACACGCGAAGATTTATCTCGATCCTCAACCACCGGGAACTGGCTACGAGTTTGTCAATGAGATCGTGGGTGGTTCGGTCCCGAAGGAATTCATCAAGCCGATCGATCAGGGCATTCAGGAAGCGCTCGAGGGTGGCGTGCTCGCTGGATATCCGATGGTGGATGTGAAGGCGACGCTGTTCGACGGCAGCTATCACGATGTTGACTCGAACGAAATGGCATTCAAGATTGCCGGATCGATGGCGTTTAAAGAGGCAGCGCGCAAGGCGTCTCCGGTGCTGCTCGAGCCGGTGATGGCGGTCGAAGTGGTGACGCCGGAAGATTATGCCGGAACGATCATGGGCGATCTGAGCTCGCGGCGTGGACGCATTGAAGGCATGGAGCATCGCGCGGGATCGCAGGTGATCAAGGCGATCGTTCCGCTGGCCGAGATGTTCGGTTACGCGACGCACATGCGTTCGTCAACGCAGGGACGCGCGGAATACTCGATGCACTTTGCGCGCTATGAGGAGGCTCCGCGGTCGGTGGCGGAGGAAATCATTGCGAAGGTGCAGGGGACGGCGAAGTAGTCGCTCCCGGCAAAATGCATAGGTCCTCCGGCTCGCGAAGGGCGCGCGCCATCAGGATGACAAGGGTTTTGAGCTAGAAGCAAAGAGCTAGGAGCTAGAGGCTGAGTTATGGCGAAAGAGAAATTTGAACGGACAAAGCCGCACTGCAACGTAGGGACGATTGGACACATCGATCATGGCAAGACGACGTTGACGGCGGCGATCACGAAGGTTCTGTCGAAGCACAATCCGTCGATCAAGTTCCGGTCGTTTGACTCGATCGACAATGCGCCGGAAGAGAAGGCTCGTGGTATCACGATCGCGACGGCGCACGTGGAGTACGAGACGGCGAACCGTCACTATGCGCACGTGGATTGCCCGGGCCACGCCGACTACATCAAGAACATGATCACGGGCGCGGCGCAGATGGATGGCGCAATCCTCGTAGTCGCGGCGACCGACGGTCCGATGCCGCAGACGCGTGAGCACGTGCTGCTCGCTCGTCAGGTGGGTGTGCCCTACATCGTGGTGGCATTGAACAAGTGCGATGCGGTGGATGATCCCGAGTTGCTGGATCTGGTGGAACTGGAAGTGCGTGAGCTGCTGAAGACCTACAAGTTCCCCGGGGATGATGTTCCGGTAGTGCGGTTGAGCGCGCTGGGAGCGCTGAACGGGGAAGCCAAGTGGGAAGGCAAGATCGACGAGCTGATGGCGGCGGTGGATAAGTACGTACCACTGCCGGCGCGCGACGTGGATAAGCCGTTTCTGATGCCGATCGAGGACATTTTCTCGATCTCGGGGCGGGGCACGGTGGTGACAGGGCGAATCGAGCGCGGCAAGGTGAAGGTGGGCGAGGAAGTGGAGATTGTGGGCTTCCGGGAGACGCGCAAGACGGTGGTGACGGGCGTAGAGATGTTCAAGAAGCAGCTGGACGAAGGTCTGGCTGGGGATAACGCCGGGTTGCTGCTGCGCGGCACACCGAAGGAAGAC
>DATFQQ010000270.1:0-52594 GCA_035264195.1 Candidatus Sulfotelmatobacter sp.
GGTCAAACGAACGGAATAAACCCCCTTTGTTGACGTCGAAAGCGGCGGCATCGATCTCGCCGGTATTGACAGAGGCTTCCACTCGTCCATAGTCGTCAGCCTTGCCTATGTCGAGATTGAGCTGTCCAAAGCTCAGGGCAACGTCTTTATCCCCCGTCACGTCCCGCACGTCAAGCTGACCCGCCATCATACGCACGTAAAGGCCTGAGGACTTGGGGATCTCAATTCTTCCTTGGAAATTGTTGTGCGGGCATCCCGTGACGTGGATGTCGGCGCGATCGCCCGCGACCTGGATGCGAACCTTCACATCCTTCCGGTCCGGAGAGTACGAGACGCGTAACACCGAGTCGTCGCGCCCGATTACCTCCATTCCGCTGGAACAGAGCCTCATATGGACGCGACCGCCCGCTACGAATTTAGCCTCGACGGGATTCTTGCCGACTTCTTCAATCCGGGCATCTTGCGCGGTAAGGAAGGCGGTACTGAGGGCCAACAGAACGAATAGGGTCTTCATGAGCACACCTCCATCTAGGCTGGAGTACGCAAGCGACTGCCCGAGGGTTCCAGGAATCTTCGGATTTTAGGGGGGCACTTCCTATTCCAACTTGGCTTGATCTCAAGCTCAACGATCGCCCAGATGTTCAAGGCACTAGCGACGTTGGGGACAGGAGTGTCCACCCCACAAAATCACGGAGCGCCGTAGAGTTGCCTGTATACGCTAGCGTTGCGCAGGATGGCTTGGACGTACTCGCGGGTCTCGGTGAAAGGGATCGACTCGACGAACTCGGCCGGGTCACGATAGGTTCCCTGCCCCATCCATTCTTCGACCCGGTCGGAGCCGGCATTGTAGGCGGCCAGCGCTTGCTCGAACGATCCGCCAAACTTATTGACCATGCCCTTGAAATAACGCGTACCAAGCTGGAGGTTTACCTCAGGAGTGTAAAGCTGGCTGGGGTTGTAGCGCCGGAGCGCAACCTCACGCGCAACGACCTTGCCCGTCTTAGGGAGCAACTGCATCAGACCAACCGCATTGGCACGGGACACTGCAACGGGGTTGAACTCCGATTCCTGGCGAATGAGCGAGGCCACGAGATAGGGATCAAGGCCGTTGGCCACGGAGAATCGCTTCAAGTCTGACCAATACGGTCGTGGAAAGAGCGCATCCCAATACTCTCGCGGCAAGGTCGGGATATCGACGGCGAAATAACTTGGCACCGAGTGCTTCATGACTTCGATCGCGCGGTCGTAGTGTCCGGTGTCGATATAAAGCTGCGCAGTTTCCGCCGGAGCCCAACTCTTGTCTTCATCGTCAGTGACAGCTTTGTCAATTTCTCGGACAGCCAGATCAATCAGGCCGCCGTTGCCGAGAAGTTTCGCCTTCTGGTAGTGAAGATCGTCGGGCGGAGGCTCCGCCAGGGTGATCTTTTCTCCGTGTTCCAGCGGCGGAATGTGATCGAGAATCGTGAACTGTCCCGGAGGATCGGGAGCCTCCGGCAGCTTCTTCATTCGCTGGCGGCCTAATTCAGCGTAGTAGTAGTTACGGTAGCGATCGGACAGTTTCTGGTAGAAAGCCCGCGCCATTGCGGGCTGGTTGTCTTCTTCGGCCAACCGGGCGCGCCAATATAAAGCCGCCGACGTTTCGTTGCCGTTCGGATAGGCGGCGATCTGCTCCTCGAAAAGCTTCTTCGCCTCGTCGTTGCGACCTTGGCGAAGGGTCAGCCAGGCGGCCTTCCAATGGGCATAGGAAGCCTTGGCCCCGTTCGGAAAGCGCTGCTGCAGTTCGCGATAGGCATCAAGGGCCTGATCGTATTCGTGGTGAACAAGGTGGAGATTGGCCACTGACAGCAAGGCGGATTCGAACCACGAACTGGTCGGTGCGGTTTCGCGAAGCTGATCGACCGTGTGGTAGAAGGCGTCATTCTCGTCCATGGCCCACGCGACTTCACCCAAGATGTAGAGCCGTTGCGCGTTTTGATCCAGAGTCGCCCCACTGAGTGTCGTTAGTTCGGCTTTCGCTTCGCGATTGCGTCCGCTACGATGCATGGCATCAGCAAGCGCGAGTTCTGCCGCGGGCCGCTCTGCTGGAGTTGCGTGGATGGCAAGGTCACGGTATTCGTCTGCGGCATCGGCGTAACGGCGAGCCTTCATCAGCAGATCCGCCCTCGTCTTGCGCAGCACCGTGTTCGGCTCGGAGGCGATCGATAACTTCTTCAACTCTGCGTACGCGGCGTCGGCATCTGCAGATGTCGGCATCTTGTAATAGACATTGCTGAGAGCGTCAGAAGCCTTGGCGGATTCATGCAGAGCTGCATAAGCCTTGCCGAGCGTGAGTTCGATATCCGAACGCGCGGGCAGCCGATTCTTCTCGAGAAGCTCCGCGGCTTCAGAGGCGCGGTTGTCGGCAAGCAGAGCAGTCGCATAACTCAGATTCGCGTCACGAATGAGAAGTGAATCAGGATAGGTCGTTCCAAAGTTGGCAAGCGCAGCCATGCCCTCTGCCTGCCGCCCTGTTTGCAGATAACACGTCCCGAGATAGTAGGTGATGTAGTCGCCAAGATCCCCCGCCATCGGCTTTGCGCGGTTCAAAGGCTCGATAGCCTGGGCGCAATCATGATCAATAAAGTGTGCGTATCCGATGACAAGCCATGCGAGTGCGCCTGCGTCCTCTTTCGAATGAGCGCGTGCGTAGGCTTCAACTCCCGCGTACGCGGCAGGAGTGCGATCCTGGATCAATTGTTGCGCCATCGGACGCAGACTGGTCGAGGCTACAAACGCCTGCCGGATACGCCGCACGCGCGGCGAGATAGGCCGTTTTTTTCCCTTCGCAGCAGCCGCACGGGAGGCGGCTGATTTTTTCGCAGCAGTCGACTTGCGCGGCGCGGCTTTCGCACCGGACTGATCCGGCTCCGTCTTTGCTGGGGGAGTCTTGGGCGCGGTCGGAGCTTGTTTGTCGGGAGAATCCGCAGCCGCCGGATTGGAAGACTGTTGTGGATGGGCGATCGAGAGCGCGCTGTTAAGCGGCGCGCACGCGCCGGCCAGAACGAGTACCCACCACCACTTGAGACCGAATTGAACCACTTTTGCGTTTCTTCGCGCGGAGACGCGAACACCAGAACCTTTTGCCGTAAGCACCTGGGAACAACTTCGCTGAGGGCAATCCCCTCAGTCACTTTAGATGCAGTCCACTTCCTACGGACGGCGACTTTCTATGCCAGGTTGGCGCCGCGCAAGCAAAACTCCCGCCATCATGCGCAGGCCCAATCAAAATTCTTTGGACACTAGTACTTTTACTTCTTGAAACTATCGCCCATCACCGACAAATCGTCTTCGGCCAGACTGCGAACGACTTCCTTCTGGAAGTAGTCGCCACTTGCAGCGGCGGTGCTGCCGTAACGCTTCTGGAACGTCGCACGGCTTTTTTCAATGTCTTCTTTCAGGCGGTCGTAGAGGTCCTTATTGCGGCGACCTTCGTTCACCTTCGCCTGGTTGTACAGCTTGATTTCATCGACGAGCAGACGGGCGAAGCGCTGGGCCTTGCGATGCGTGTCGGCGTCTTCCGCAGACAGACCGGCAAAAGGATCTGCCGCGGGAGCTGCGGCCGCACTCGCCGAAGCCGCGCTCGCGGCCACTTCCACAACTTCGGCAGCTGGTTCGGGCTCTGGTGCACCCTTCGCAATGTGCTTTGGAGCGTGCCCGGCGAATGGATCGCTGAACGAACTGACGGTTTGCACCGGCGCGGGAACTGGAGCGGGAGGCCGCTCCATCGCGGGAGCACTGTCCATTTCCCGCTGAGCCGCCTGCTTGCGCAGCGCAACCACCTCAAGCCACGCGCTGGTCGACAAGACCAGAATTTCAAGAGAAGCCGCGTCCAGACGGTTTTCCGAGCCGCCGTCGGCGTACAGCAATGCCGCAACTTTATCTTTCAACACCAGGGGCAGAATCAGAATCTGCTCATTCTCCGGCCCGCCAAACTGCTTTACGAACCGTCGGTCCATCTCGGCGATGTTGGCAGGAGTCACCACCCGGTTCTGATAGGCGTGCGAAGCCAGACCGGACGCCAAGTCGAGCGGAAAATCTTTGATCGCCTCGTCTTCGCCGAAGCCGCGCGCTTGCCATCCAGTGGCAGCACCACCCTTCACCACAAAGAGCGCGACCCGCGAGCCATAGGAAGTTCCAGCATCAAGCAATGCCTTGAGAATTTCCTTCTGCGTAGTGCCGGCGTGAATGC
Source organism: Candidatus Sulfotelmatobacter sp. (assembly GCA_035264195.1). Lineage (GTDB taxonomy): Bacteria > Acidobacteriota > Terriglobia > Terriglobales > Acidobacteriaceae > Sulfotelmatobacter. The sequence continues at coordinate 4,229 of DATFQQ010000270.1, forward strand.
TGGAAACCGCTTGCACTAGGCCGTCTGAAGACTGTCCGCCACCGCCGGCTGATTCAGCGCCCGTAGCTTCGGGGAGCTCAGCCAAGACGTGCTCGACCAACTCGGCCTGCAGCTTAGGCAACTGGCGATCAAGAACTTGCGCGACCGCTCGCTCGACAATTTGCTGGAGTCCCTTGCTCATTCTCAGAAGACCATTCTCACACGTCCACCAATAACCCTCATCGCGCCGGGTAGGGTGACCAAACGGACACTGCCCTAACTTCCGATTATAGGAGTACTTTCACGACCGCAGGAGGGTACCGAAGTACCCTGCTCGGCCGGGGTACCACGACAACGAATTCCGATTCTATAGCAATCGCCTGAGGAAGGAGTGCCGATGTCGATTGCGGGATTGTTCATCTTGACACCCTTACCATGGCCCCGGGACGGAGTTCCGTCATTTCGGAAGCCACTTCCGCACAAGCGACGGCTTTGCGGGCCGAGATCAAACGCAACTACCTCCATACTCGGCTGCTGTAAGCGAGCAAACCGCAAGCAACGCTTTGTTCACGGCGTCGAGTGATTCATCGATTTTTTTGCTGCTTTAACATCGAGCGCACCAGTCCGACTTGTGCCGGTATCAGCTTCGCGTCTTTTTGCAGGATGGCTCGGTAGCTAGTTTCGGCTTCTGCGAACTTGCCGCCCCGGAACACTTGATCGGCAGACGCAAGATCTGCATCGGAAGCAGGAGCCTTAGCGTGGTCGTCAAAGGCGGTCAGCCGCAATGAGAGGAGCACAACGACTGAAATCAGGATTGCTCGGGCTCGCGAGAACATGCGGAACTCCAGCAGCCGCAGCGAAGTAACACGAGACCCGCAAAACTACCGTGACCACCAATATGTCTCCAACCCAGCTCGGCCCAGGGAGCCGATAGAGTCGTTTAATATAAGTAGTAGCCCGGAATCAGCCAGGTTTTCGGCGGGCGCCTCCGGCATTCGCCAGATTTCCCTTCACCGGATAGAATAGAAGTTACTCTCGGCGCATCACATTTTGCCGCAAAATCCTGAATCGTCTTAAACATGGGAGCCATCCAAAACAAAGTAGTTGGGCCTGTCAGCGAAGAGTTAGCGCTCGTCCAGGCAGCCAAGCGGGGCGACGACTCAGCTTTTGAGGAGCTCGTCCGGCGTTACGACCGCAACGTTTTTCGGATTGCGCAACACATCACGCAGAACCGCGAGGATGCGGAAGATGTGGTGCAGGAAGCATTCCTGAAGGCGTACGGCAACCTGGCGCAGTTCCAGGAACAGTCAAAATTTTATACTTGGCTGGTCCGGATCGCGGTCAACGAAGCCCTAATGAAGCTGCGCCGGCGTAAGCCCGAGCGCACCGTATCGCTTGACGAAGACATCAAAACGGAGGACGATTCCCTACCGCGCGAAATCGCGGACTGGAGTCCGAATCCGGAACAGCAGTATACGCAAGCGGAATTACGCGAGATCTTGAGCAAGACCATCCAGGGCCTTCCCCCAGGTTTCCGGACGGTGTTCGTGCTGAGAGACGTGGAAGGGCTCTCGACTGAAGAAACCGCGGCAGCGCTCGAATTGAGCGTTCCTGCGGTAAAATCTCGGCTGTTGCGGGCACGCCTTCAATTGCGCGAGCGGTTGGGACGATACTTTCAACGGCGCGAACAAGGCAATGGTCGGGGTAAAGATTCGAAAGGTGGAGAAGTCAAAAACAATGATGTGGCGAGCGGAGATGGCGACCTGTGAAATGTTCTGAATTCCTCAGTGAGCTGACCAGCTATCTGGACGGCGTTCTCGACGAGAAAACGAAAGTCGAGTTGGAAAATCATCTTTCCTGGTGCCACAACTGCTATGTTGTTTGCGATACCACCAAGAAGACCATCGAGATTTATCGCGACTCGCAACTCTACGAACTGCCTGAAGACCTCCGCAGCCGGCTTCGTTCCGCGATCATGACGAAGTGCCTGCAGCACAAGAAGCGCGGCCCGCAGAGCGTGTAGGAACTTCATTTTCAAATTTCCGATTCTTCCGGTTTCGACGATCTGCAATCTAGCCAGTATTTTGACTCTTCGCCTATACCACGGCCAATGTCATCCTGAGCGAGGATTGATCTTTGCGCGTTTGTAAGCGCGAAGATCAACCGCAGTCGAAGGATCTCATGTTTCTCGACCTCGGTACGCATTTCAGGGAGTTTCTAGCAGGAGCGCACGCAGCATCATATGAACGCCTTGCCAGGTTCACTTCACTACATGCGTGCACGGGGTCCTGAGTGTTTCGCTCAGCGCGAAGTATTCACTCCCCTCAGGATGACAACTCGGAAATGCTACGCACCAATTCCTAAATCGCTCTAAGATCTGCAACCTAAAATCGTCAGGCATTAACAGCATTCCCTCCGAGTGACCAAGATCACCGCCTATTTCTTCCCGCCAGAGATATCATTCCGTCATGGCGCATCGTGTTTGCCCATGCTGGATTGGATACCTGCTCGCGAGTCCCGTGAGAACGTGGCTGGGCCAAGATCCCGTCAAAATTCTTAGCTCTTATGTTCGCGAAGGAATGACCGTGCTCGAGCCTGGGCCGGGAATGGGATTCTTCACACTTCCTCTCGCGCGCCTGGTTGGTCCGACTGGTCGCGTGATTGTTGTCGATCTTCAGCCGAAGATGATTGCGAATCTGAAGCGGCGCGCCGCCAAGGCAGATCTGCTCGAACGCATCGATGCGCGTGTTACATCCGCCGAGACGATGGGGCTCGGCGATATCGAAAACACGGTGGACTTTACGTTGGCATTCGCTATCGTGCACGAGTTTCCTGACGCGGCAAAGTTCTTCCATGAGGCAGCACACGCATGCCGGCCGGGTGCGCTGATGCTGCTGGCTGAACCTAGCGGCCACGTCAAGGACAAGGACTTCGCAGCAGAGTTGGAAGCAGCCGCAACTGCCGGATTGGTACTTAAAGATCGGCCCGCGATCCCGCGGAGCCAGACAGCTCTGCTTGCCAAACAGAGCTGACCTGTCAATTCTTTAGTGCTCTCTCCTGGCATCTTTTTCCACTGAAACAGGTATCCAAACCTGCAACAGGTCGAATCCGTTAGTATGCAAGCTATTGCGTTCTCACTTGTAACTCTCACGTCCTCAAAGGATTGCGGACTTCGCCATCCACTTGTCAAATCTGTTGAAAACCTAAACCCTTTTGGCAATCAGTGAATCTAAGTATATGAGTGACGAGGCTTACGGTTTTTCGTGGAGGGGGCGTCACTTTTGCAAATTCCCAGGGTTCGAACATACACGCTCCAGGTATGGAAGGTGGGTCATGATTGAAAAACTCTTCGATGCGTTTTTCGGATGCAGGCATGCTCGATACAGCTTTCCTGTGACCGTGCGTCGGGCAGTGCGCCGCCCCCAGGCCGCTGCGCTGACGGGAACATACGTCGTTTGTCTCGATTGCGGCAAAGAGTTCGCCTACGATTGGCAGCAGATGAAAGTTATCACTTCCCCCGAGCGCCATCGCCAGCAGTTGGCGGAACTGGCCAAACACGCTGCTTAGACTTTCAGCCAATGAATCGATAGCTTGCGCGAGAGATTGACGTAGTATCGCGCGTACGCGATCGTGTAGCTGCGGCGCAAGTCGCTCGGATTCCTGCGGCTTGCGCCTCTGGTTACTTGTTTTGCGATAAGTAATCCGCAATATTGGCTAATTCCTTCCGCGCAGCATCCGCGCGATCTCCAGTCGGTTCTTCGTCCACAAACGCACGGAATTCGGCGCCGGCCTCGGCGATCTGATTCTGCTGCTCCAGCGCGAATGCCGCCGTCCAGTGTGCAAATGCGTGCGGAACGTTATTGAGCACATGAACTTTTCTGCAGTCCTTCACGGCGTCTTCCGGATGGTGGTTCATGTATTCCGCGTAGGTCAGCAGCACGAGGGTGACACCATCCTCCGACCTTAGCGAGCTCGCCTTTTTTAGTGCCAACTCAGCGTCCGAGAATTTGCTCTCTGCAACATCCATCCGGGCCAGATTCACGTATGCGTCAACATATCGGTTATCAATTGCGATCGCGCGCTGCAAGTCTCTGGCTTCCTTCGTCCGATCTCCGAGACGAGCGTCAACAACCCCTAGGTTGTTGTACGCGGCTGCGTACTGCGGGTAGATGCCGATCGCACGCTCGAGAGAGGTAGCGGCGGATTTCCAGTCTTGCGCTGCCATAGCATGGCTTGCCTTGCTGAACTCCTTGGCAGCCCGTTTCGGAATTCTCAAGTCAGCCACGGACGTTGATGCCGAGTTCCACGCGGGCTCATCTTGAATTCCCTGGCGCGGCACCTGCACTTCGATCGGTCCGGTATCAAAGCGATTGAGCGTGATCTCGCCCGCCTCGATCCCTGCAAAGCCACGGCCAGAAACTATGAGGCGGTAGGCGCCTGAAGCGACCCCAAGCAGATCGACATTGCAGTTCTTGTCGGCGAAGCCACTGGCTGCCAAACTCTCGGACTGCAGAAGCTCGATCTTCGTGGAAGCGTCGCACCCACCTCCATTTTGAAAACTGACGTGCACTCGCACTACATGATCAAGCACCGACTCGTTAGAAGTGAACTGCCCGGCGGCGGACAAAACAAGCAGTGAAACAAAAACAAGAAGTACAACGAATATGCGACAAGGCATAAATTCTCCCTGCGAGGGGCCGCTCGATCGCACCGCAAGCGGTGGCCAACAACTTTTCCGGGTAGACGAATCAGTCGAGAAAAGGATTTGTAAATTCTTGCGGACTTCGCTGATTTCTTTGTTACCGCCTCGCGTACACAACAATGGCAGCGAATAACACCAGGTCTTGCGACACGCATGTTATGCGCGCGAGTTGCAGACATCAGTTGAATGATGGCTGTGGTCTACGTGTAGGTCTGACGGGTGGCTTTGAGTTGGGTTCGGTGGCAATCAATCTAGGTTGCCGAATATTGCATTTCGAGACGAAGGCGAGTGCGATTCCGAAATGGGAAAACGTTGGTAACAGTTCTGTTCTCTTGTTATCCCATGCGCCCGTGTCAGCGGCAAAATGTAGGTGGGCCCAATCGCGTGCTATGCGCACGGGCACTCCTCGCCATGACGCAATCAGAAAACCCGCAAGCAAATCTCAGTCAACCGGCAGCACAGAATGCTGCTCTTCAAAAGGCGCTCAGTGAGCGCCAGGACCTGCTGAATTCGATTCCAAGCATTCCAACGATTGTGCAAAGTCTCATTGGCGAAGTCTCGCAGGCACCAGAGAAGGTGGACTTGCACCGTGTGGCCGACCTGATCAGCCGCGATAAATCCATCGCGGCGCAATGTCTTCGTCTGGCCAACTCTCCATTGATGGGGCGCGGGGCACGTACGGACTCGGTTCGCGGCGCGGTCCGGACGCTGGGGATATCCCACATTCGCGACATCGCCTTCTCCACGATGATGATGCAGGTCAGCGGCGCTCAGAGAGGCATGGATCCAGTCGTGTTCTGGGAGCACTCCCTGGGGTGTGCGATCGTCAGCAGAAAACTCGCACGGGCGGTCGGATTCGATGATCCTGAGAAAGCCTACCTGGCAGGATTGCTACACGATCTGGGATACATCGTGAACATGGTTTTGTTCCCGCAACAAGAAAAGGCGGCGCTGGAAAATGCACTTCAGACCCACGAGTTTCTCGGTTCGGTCGAGTACGAAAAGCTCGGTTTCACCCATTGCCAAAGCGGCGAAGTGCTGGGCCGTTTCTGGAATTTTTCCGACGACTTGATCGAAGTAATTCTCTGCCATCACAACTCCAGCGCAGCGGTAATCAATCCTAGTTTGGTGGCCATCGTCTCCCTCTCGGATCGTCTTTGCCGGTCACATTCCCTGGGTGTGGGCTATGTAGAAGCCAACGATCCTTCACTGGAGTGGGAAACCGACTGGAAAATCCTCGTCGACAAGACGCCGTATGCATCGCAGATGCAATGGCGGGACTTCGTGAAAGATGCCGACAGTTACCTGAGTGAGGTACAAGATCTGGTGAAGGCGATGTGCCTGAGCCCGAGTCATCAGATCAGGGGAGTTTCCAGTAGTGCAGCCTAGTTGGGACGCAAGTCACGACATCCGGTGTTGCCAACGATCAAGGGAGTTCCTCAACGGGAGGAAGAATTAAGAGAGCAACAGACACCCCTTCGGGCAGACGAAGGTAGAGCAGAGAATCATGCCTGGCAATCGGCGACCGAAGCGGACCTGGCACATCTTCCGCAGCGATGACTTCGAATTTTGCCCTGGAGATCTGAAGGTCCAAGTAAGTATGTTCGCCCCTTGGGACTACGGACTTCGGCAAGCTCAATCGAATGCTTAAGTTGCTGACGACATCCAACATGCAAGCCATCTTGAAGAGGAGATCCCCTTTGCCAGCGGCTACGCTGGCTTGGATTAAGCGACGTTCAGCTCTCCACTTGTTGAGAAGATCCAGCGCTGCTGATTTTGGCGTGGTCACTTCAGCCATGGCCGCGAATTATGCGCGACTCTCCTCGGTTTAGTACGGTCTGCGACCTTGCGTGACGCGCTATCTTCAGGCGGGGTGCTTCATGTCCAACTTGACTTCGGCTTGAGCACCGTACTCTGGGGGCACCTAAGATCATTGCACCGCGGCCCTATCGCTCAGTCCACTGGCAATACGATCACATTATTCGCGTCGACTCATGATCCTCTCGCGGAGAGTGCTCATTGCCGAAATAACCGTGAGCCTCTGCGAGTCTCCTGATCGAATAACAGGTTAAGTACGCATTTTCTTTGAATGCAACGGACAATTTACTGTCAGCCCTTACAGGACGACCGACGCAAACTGACAGTCTGCCTGAAATAACAGTTCGCGTTAGCAACCACCACTGCTTGAATCAAGCCTGACAGCCAGAAACTATGCTCCCTGGACGTTGTACAGGTGATGCTGTGAAACGCTACGGGCAGGTTCACCAGGGCTAGCTTGTTGGACAAAGGAGATGGAAGATGAAGCTTTTGTACATAGTGTTATTTCTTGGTCTTTCTGTGATGGGCTACGCACAATCACAGACTTCGGATCAGGCGAGCCCACAAACACAACCGCAGCAGACCGAGCCGCAGCCACAACAGCCGGCACACACCAATGCACCTCCACCCAAGCCGCAGCAGTCCGCCCAAACGCTACATCAAACGAACGCGCCACCTCCAGCCCCGCAGCAGTCCCAGATGCAAAGCATTTGGCACCGTTTTGAGGTTAGTGGCGGTTACGCGCACATCTCTGGGGATGGAGGAATGGATGGTTTCAATGTGGGTGCATCGTTCTTTCTGGCACCCAAAATCTCGCTTGGTTTCAACTATGACTCTGTCTGGGACACGTCCACTCTGGGGTCGTTCGCGCTGACGAATGTGGGATTGACTGTCGCCAACAATCATATGCAGGACTACATGGCAGGCGGCCGGATTTATTTCCCTGGGGTTCTTAAGCCTAATTGCGGACTAACAGGCAAGCTGCCAATTCTGCACCCATTTGTCCAAGCCCAGTTCGGTGAATCGAATCTCTACTCGAAAGTGACAAGTGTAAACATCGGCACGATATCGTCCTCGGATACACGATTTACCTGGCTGCTTGGAGGCGGTGCCGATATCAGATTTTCCGAGCATTGGTATGCTCGCGGCAGCGCTGACCTTGTTCGCACTCATTTTGCCGACGTCGGTCAGAGTCGCATACGCGTCATTTTGGGAATCGCTGCCAGGTTCTAGCGTAAACACGTACTGCCTCTTCGCATAACTGACGCTTAACTTGTGACTGAAGTGCCACGGAAGATACCCGCGAGAGTGAGTCCGACCCCTCTCTTGCTTACTTCTGGCACTAATCGGCGCCACAAAGTAAGGAGTTCAAGGAGTGACTCTGCGGCAAGAGGCAGATGCCGCGGTCTTCGCATGAGAGAAAAAACACCTGGCTTGAGCACGCCAAGGGAATTAGCGGGAGAAACGTCAACAGAGGCTCTATGAGGCTCGATCACGGAGTCGGAGGCAGAAACCCGCGAGCACGTCCGAACGTTCTCGGGGTTCTGATTAATCTATCTGATTCCGTAGCGTACCGCCATATCGTCCGCAACGAACGACATCGAGTAAAGATGTCCGACACTTCTTAAAAAAATCCCCGCATTGCTGCGGGGCATTGTTGTCAATCCTGAAAACTACCGCGTCGGGTACTCCGCCGGGATCGGCACGGCAACACGCTTGTCAATCGGCACGAATTCACGCTCTACGGGACCGGTGTAGATCTGGCGCGGACGAGCGATCTTCTGCTCCGGATCTTTCATCAGTTCTTCCCACTGCGCCAGCCAGCCAGCGGTGCGAGGAATCGCGAACAGTACCGTGAACATCTCCGGACGGAAGCCCATCGCCTGATACATGATCCCCGAGTAAAAGTCGACGTTGGGGTAAAGCTTGCGCTTGATGAAGTAGTCGTCTTCCAGCGCGATGCGCTCCAATTCGAGAGCGATGTCGAGCTTGGGGTTGCGGCCAGTCACTTCGAACACCTGCTCGGCGCTCCAACGAATGATTTTCGCCCTCGGATCGTAATTCTTGTAGATCCGGTGTCCAAAGCCCATCAGCTTGATTTTTCCTTCTTTCACTCGCTTGATGTAGGCGGGGACGTTTTCTTTCGTTCCAATCTCGTCCAGCATCTTCAGGACTTCCTCATTGGCTCCGCCGTGGAGCGCGCCGGCCAGCGCAGAGGCTGCAGAAGCCACAGAGAGATAGGGATCACTCTCCGAGCTGCCCACCTGCCGCATGGTGCTGGTGCTGCAGTTCTGTTCGTGATCGGCATGCAGAATGAAGAGAATGTCGAGAGCGCGCGCGATCGCCGGATGCGCCACATACTTCGGTTCGACCATCTTCCAAAGCATGTTCATGAAGTTTTCGGTGTAGCTTAGATCGTTGTCGGGATAGACATAGGGAAACCCGACGTTGTGCCGGTATGACATGGCTGCGATCGACGGCACTTTGCCGATCAGGCGGATGATCTGGTGATAGCGATTTGCCTGATCGTGAATTTTCTTGGCGTCGGGATAGACGCTCGATAACGCAGCAATCGTGCTGACGAACATTGACATCGGGTGCGCCGAGTAGCGGAAACCCTCCATGAACTTCTTCGTCGTTTCGTGCAGCATGGTGTGATGGGTGATGTCGTAGACCCAATTGCTCAGTTCCTTCTCGGTGGGCAACTCGCCGTTCAGCAGCAGATACGCGACTTCCAGGAAGGTGCAACGTTCGGCCAGCACTTCGATCGGATATCCGCGATAGCGTAGGATCCCCTTGTCGCCATCGATGTACGTGATGGCGCTTTTACAGGACGCGGTGTTGAGATATGCCGGGTCATAGGTCATCAGGCCAAAATCTTCGGGGCCAGTCTTGATTTGCCGCAAATCCATTGCACGGATTGTGCCGTTTTCGACCGGTACTGTATAGGTTTTGTTGGTGCGATTGTCGGTAATTGTCAGTGTATTTTCTGGCATGAGACGCTCCGCCTTATCGAAGCCTGCTATAAGACAGCATAGCCGAGGCTATGTCCGTTCCTCAAATCAATCTGTGATCAAAATCACACCCGCCTGTGACTTGTTGTCCAACGCTAAAATTTTCCCGAAAACAAGAAACCGGCGGCCACAGGCCGCCGGTTTTGGTTTTCATCTTTCGACGATCAGTTCGACGAATCGTCGCGCCGCTTCAGGGTTGGACGATCGTCATCGCTGTTGCCCTTGCCGTCGTCGGACTTGTCCGTTTGATTCGAGGTCCGCCGCAAGCTGGGCTTGTTGGTATCTTTCTCGTCCAGCAGTTTGTGCTTGTTCTCGATCGCAGCCAGGCGTGCCTTGACCTCGTCAAATTCCGAGGTCGTCACAACATACTGTTGCTTAGCGGGAAGGATCTTGCGAATTTCTTCCTGCGATTTCTCGATGCGGTCCGAATTCTGTGGATGCGTATCGAAGGCCTTGGCGAGCGTTCCCGGCTTCTTCTTTTCCATTGCCTGAACCTTTTCAAAGAAGGAAACGAAAGCCGAGGGGTCATAGCCGGCGCGGTACATGTACTCGATGCCGAGGTAATCAGCTTCGGCTTCAAATCCGCGCGAGAACTTCAAAATACCGAACATCCCGCCCAAGCCGGCAGCTTCGTACCCGGCATACCCGATCCCCCCACCGACGAAGATGAATGGAATCGAGGCCATTTGAATTAGCGACGCCCGCGTCTGCTCACGGGCAGCATGGCAAGCAGCCACGTGGGCAATCTCGTGCGCCATCACGCCCGCTACTTCAGCTTCCTCATCTGCCGCAAGGATCAATCCCGAGTTGACATAGAAGAACCCGCCGGGCAACGCCATAGCGTTGACCACGTCGGAATCGATGACCTTGATGGTGAACGGAACCTGCGCATCAGAGTTGCGAACCAGGTTCTGTCCGACGCGGTTGATGTATTCCGTAATCACCGGATCGTTAATCAGCTTTACCTGAGCTTCGACCTGCTGGGCGAACTGCCGGCCCATCGCCACCTGTTTCTCGACGCTATACCAGTTGCCCACGCCGCGGCCGCATCCCACGTTGCGATTGCCGACGGCATCTACGTCGGTCTTGCCTCCATTGTGTTTAATCTGGCTGTCATCTTGGGTGGGCAGGGCCGCAGGAGCCTTTTTAGGAGCATTCTGGATATCGGCAGCCTTCGGCTGACCAGCATCCGGATCAGAGGTTGGAACCTGGCTTGGTGGCGCTTGCTGGGGTGTTTGCTGCGGGGTTTGCGTGGTCGGGCTCTGAGGATTCTGTCCCGGAACTTGCCCCGGGGCTGTCTGCGCAACGATCCACGGCGATGCGCCGAACGCGGCCACTGCAACGGTGGTTGCCAGCCATCTGAGCTTCATAGGGATACTCCTTGATCCTGATTATACGCCCGGTCCAGGGACACCAAGCCCTTAATCGAGAAGTCACTCTTTTAGACGCGGCGAGGGGCAATTCGGGTTATCCGGAGCTGGATACGATTCGGGAAATGCGCCCCTCGATCGCTAAACCGTGCCTTATTTAGTGTGGCCAAATGGCCTTGGTTGTGATACTTTTCTCCCCACCCCCTAGGCGGAGCAATCCGCCGGATTCAATCTTTCCCAGAATCCCAAACCCATTTTGGCTGATGACGACGCTCGCCCGTGCGGGAGCTGCGGAGGCTTTATGAGTCTGAATTCCACCCGGAAATGCTGCGTTCTTGTCGTGATGCTGACCACAGCGCTCTGCTTGATCGTGCTTACGCACCCAAGCGCAGCTCAGGAGGCTCTCGCTCCCATCCTTCAACTGCCGCTTCCTGCGCAGGTTTACGCCTTCGGGACGAACCCGGGTGACCCCGCCTGGGCTCTGCCCTCCAGCACGATGACACAGGGCACCGACGGCAATCTTTATGGAACTACGCCGCAAGGCGGCAGCGCCAATTACGGCACGATTTTCAAAGTAACTCCCGATGGAGTCTTGACTGTCGTGCACAACTTCCTTTTCGACAATGGTCCGTTCAGCTGCTACAACGGTGTAATTCTGGCGAATGACGGAAATTTGTATGGAACCTGCTATGGGGTCGCGGACAGCCAGGGGAATGTCACTCCGGGTGACATCTACAAGATCACTCCCGCTGGCGTTTTCACCGACCTGCATGACTTCTCGTTAAACGGAGTGGAGGGCTTTCACTGTACAGGCATTATCCAAGGGGTGGACGGAAATTTTTACGGCACCACTGAACTCGGCGCAACCAACGGCTCGGGAGCGTTCTTCAGAATGAGTCCCAGCGGGGTCGTCACCGTTTTGCATGTATTCACCACTGCCGAGGCGTCTGCCATCTCGGCACCATTGATCCAGGCCAGCGACGGAAATTTCTACATCACCTCCGTGCAAGGCGGCACCAACTTCGTAGGCACGGTTCTCCGGATCACACCCTCCGGCAGCGTGACCGTACTGCGCAACTTCGCCACAACCGACGGCGCCTATCCTTCGGCCGGACTGCTGCAGGCAAAGGATGGAAGCCTCTACGGCACTACCCTTCAGGGCGCCTCGAACAACATGGGCGGAGTCTACCGAATCGCTCCGAACGGAGTCTTCACGTTGGTTCACAGTTTCACCCAGCTGGAGGCGGATGGCGTGTACGTTGCGCTGACCCAAGGCACGGACGGCTACTTCTATGGGGTGTCGGAATTCGGCGGCGCAACCGATCAGGGCACTGTCTTTTCGATGGACTCCAGCGGGAATCTTTTTTCCTGGGATTTCGGCACAAATCCGTCGGTGTTTTATCGACCGATCTCGGCTATTGTTCAGCACACCAATGGCGGCTACTTTGCCGACACTGAGTACGGCGGAGGCGCGGACTTTGGCACGATCTACGGTTTCTCCTTTGCCGAACCTCCTTTCTGCCGGCTGCTACCCGCAACCGCCCGAGTTGGCGTGAAGATCGGCATCCTTGGGCAGGGATTCAGTACTGCTTCCGTGGTCAAGTTCGCCGGCGTACGGGCGACGACTATCTCGCTTTCGGGCACAACGTTCATCACGGCGACCGTGCCGCCGGGCGCCAGGACTGGAAACGTGACTGTGACGACTGGCTCCACCACATTGACCAGCAACCAGCCGTTCAAGGTGAAACCAGTCATCTCCAGCTTCTCGCCGACCAGCGGGCCGGTAGGAACTGTCGTGAGGATCACGGGCTCGGGCTTGTCCCAGACCACGATTGTGAAATTCGCGACCGTTAGAGCAACATCGATTATCGTGAATTCCGACACGCAGGTGACGGCAACGGTCCCAGCAGGCGCCATTTCCGGGAAGATCTCTGTGACCACCCCCGGTGGCAGCGCCAGCAGCGCAACGGCGTTCACTGTGAACTAAAATGCCGGTAACCTAGCGTCTTGCGGACCGGAGACTCTCCGGTTCGCATTTGAATTCGCGAGTCGATTTGCTCCGTCGGGGCAGAGGTCGTACGATAACGCGTCGCTCCTTGCGACCTCGGAGCCGCTGATGCTCGATCGCCGTAGCTTTCTTTCATCCGCTGTCAGTGGCGTTGCCGCCTCGCTCGCCTTGCGTGGCAGTTTGCTCGCACAGATAGAGAAAGCCCCACCGCTACCCGATCGTGGTCTGCTCGATTCGAATGAAGACGCTTATTGGGCGGAGATGCGCAAGCAATTTCTGATTCCTGCCGACGAAGTCTATCTCAATAACGGCACGGTCGGATCGAGCCCGGCGCCCGTTCTGCGCGCCGTCTTTGACGGATACAACACAACCGAACGAATGGACCCGCAGGACCCGGAAGACTACCCCATCTGGGGGTATGCCGCCTGGAATGAATTTCGCGATCCCCTCGCGGAATTTGTCGGATGCAAACGCGACGAAATCGCCCTGCTGCGCAATGCAACCGAGGCGAACAGTTACATCGCCAATGGCATCGAAATGCAGGCAGGCGATGAAGTCTTGATGACCGACCAGGAACACCCAGGCGGCGAACATCCCTGGAACCTAAAGGCAAAACGCTATGGGATCGTCGTCAAAAAGGTCACACTTCCCCGCCCCGTCAAGGATGGCGCGCAGGTTCTGAACCTGTTTAATGACGCCATCACTCCCCGGACGCGAGTCCTGTTCTTCAGCCACATCACAACATTCTCTGGAGTGGTGCTTCCAGCGAAGGAACTGGCGGCGTTGGCGCGTTCCAAGGGAATTCTCTCAGCCGTCGATGGAGCTCACGTTACCGGAATGATGCGCCTGAATGTTCACGAACTCGGCTGCGACATGTATTCTTCGAGCCCGCATAAATGGCTAATGGCGCCGAAAGGTTCCGGATTCCTGTACTTGCGCGATGAGGTGATCGACCGGTTATGGAACACGATTGCCACCGAAGGTTGGGATGATCCGAAGATTCGCGCCGAACGCTTCCAGCGAATCGGCAGTTCCAATGTGCCGGCGCTGTGGGGCTTGCGAGCGTCGATCAAGCTAGCCAGCGACATTGGGATGGAGCGGATTGAGCGGCGGCATCGGCAACTCGCCGACTACATCCTGGCGGCGATGGTAAAACGTGGAGCCGAATCGTGGACTTCTCCGGACCCGGCACTGCGCTGCGCCATCGCCAGCGTCAACGTCCCGCCCGTCCCGCGCATGGACCTGGAGAATTGGCTGTGGAAGACCCACAAGATCCGGATTCGCGGCGGGGATCCACACAAGCTGCGGCTGTCAACGCCCTACTATCTGCAGAAGAAGGATATTGACCGGTTCCTTGCGACGTTTGACGAGTACAAGCGGCACAAGAATTTTTCCTAAAACCGTGAAACGTGAGGTCTACTGCTGCTCGTCTGGGATGAAATTCGCATCGGGAAGGTGGAAATCCACGCCGCGATCTGCGTTGGCTTTCTCCGTGGCCAACAAATCCAGACTGGCAAGCGCGATTTTCTCGGTGCGCTGCGAACTGAAACTCCACAACATCTCTCCGACGATCGCATAATTCTGGGTCTCTTCCCTGCGCCCGCTGCGGAACACCAGCACCGTCGGCGGATCAATTGGATCGTCTGAATCGTCCTGCGCTTGCACGTTCGGCACCGGATCCGCGTTGGGCCGCCGTGGCGCATATGCATCCTGATCGTGATCGGCCTCTTCTTGTCGCCACATGCGCTGCTGCTCCAGGCTCTGCCGATTCATCTCGTTCGCGATCTCGTACTGCCGGTAGTAGTCGTTATCGAACTTCTGGTCGTCCTGATACCACGACCACCAAGGGTCGTAGTAAGCCGATCCCCACCATGGAGACCAACCCCAGCCACATCTCCACCCGAAGCAGTTGTTGCGGAATCCGAAGGTGCGGAAACGCTCGTGGTGAAAACCGTTGTGCAGGAAAGGACCGCGAGAACCGAAGTGATTGGAATGGGCGAAATTATTACCGCGGAAGCCGGACATTCCACGAGGCCCACCAGAAAAATGGCTGCCACCAAAGGAACCGCCGCCTACATGACCGCCGAATCCACCGACATGTCCGCCTCCGAACCCAGCATGACCGCCGCCGAATCCCGCATGACCGCCACCAAACCCGGCGTGGCCGCCGCCACCGCGCTGTGCCCACAACGAAACCGACAGTACCAGCACAAACGTCGCGATGGGAGTAAGGCGACGCATACAACAACATTATAAGCCAACTTCGGCTCCGGGCTTCAGGCGTCAGGCTTCGGGTTCAGAATCAGGACCTCTGCAAAAGCTGTAGGAGTCACATTCGAGGTCCGAGATCCAGACCAGGTCTTGCTGAAGCCCGAAGCTCTAATTCTGATCCCCCGCTCCATGCTGATGTTTGCACAGTTTGCAGTAGGTCGCAGGCAGCGTATTGTCGACACGGTGCTTGACCGCCTGAAGCGTCTTCAAGTACGTGAAGATGGCTTTCAAATCGTCATCCGTCAGGTTCTTGAATTCTCCGAACGGCATGATTGGATTCAATTGTCGGGCACCCACGTATCCCGTTCGCAGCGCCGCGATAAACGTGGCCTCGTTGTAGTAACTGATGCCCGAGGCATCGGGCGTGATGTTCGCGCTGGTCGCCGATCCCCACGGGCCTCCCAACACTTCTCCGCCGCCATAGGGCAACTTGTCGACCGCATTGTGGCAGCCACAGCCAACGGAGACCAGGTATTTCCCGCGCGCCAGAGGCTCCGCAGCTGGCACCGGCACAGGCGCGCTCACCGGCTCGGGTACGCCCTGCACCAATAAGTTCACCGGGAAATTAATCTTCGATCGCGGTTGTGAGCGACGCACCGGAGGCACCGATCGTAAGTACACCACCACTGATGCCAGGTCCTCGTCAGAGAGTTTCTTGTACTCGAAGTAAGGCATTAACGGAAAGATAGTGGTACCGTCGCGTTTGATACCCTCTCGGATCGCGCGTGCGATCTGATCATCGGTCCAGTTGCCCGCGCCCGTCTCTGGATCAGGTGTGATGTTCGGCGCCACCGCTGTTCCCGGAAATCCCGCGAGAGTCAGAGTCTGGCCCGACAACTCCATCCCGAGCACTTGTGGAGCGCCATGCTGGCTCCAGTCTGAAGGCGTGTGGCAGACTTCACAACTGAGCACTCCCTGCACCAGATACTTCCCGCGCGCAAGCCGCTCGGGCGTGCGCTCGAACTGACGCCCGGTCGTTGCGCGCACCTTCGGCCCAATAAACGGACGCCATCCAATCGTGAAAGTGATTGCAACCGCAAGTAACAGGCAGAGTACCGCGACGGAATAAAACAGAATCTTCCCAAGTTTTTTCAATGGAATTCCCCCAGTTGAAAGTTAGACGTGACTTCAACCGCGCCCCAATGCAGCAGTTTCGCCAGATCATACCAGCAATCAGAAGTCTGGTAGCCGCAGATATCCACCTTCTTCCAGTAGGTGGAAGTCCCATCTGCGCATTGAGCGGTGACACCTCTCGAGGGGGAAGTTGTAGTTTAGAATTCGCCGTTCGCAGGCCGCAAGCGGCGAAAGGACGTCCGCAAAAAAGTGTTGTCAGTCCCCGGGGAGAGGAGCGACAGAAATTGCATGCACTGCTAACTAACGACTAGTGGCCGGCAATACCTGTAGATACCTCCGGACGTCAAAACGGCTGCTCTACTTTTTTTTCTTCTTTGGGCTCTTCGCCGCGACCTTTTTCCCTGGTTTGTGCCCGGGCTGTGCCGCAGCCTTCGGTGGTTTGGCCTCAGGCTTAGCCTTTTCCGCAACCTTCGCCTTAGGATCGGCCTTCGCCGCAGGAGCAGGCATCGCCGGAGCAGCCGGAACAGCTGCAGCCTTGCCCTTCTTCCCTTTTGGTCCCGGCTTCCCGGGCTGAGCACCCGCCGGATTGGCCGCCGCGGCCGCCTGGGCTGCTGCCTTCGGTTGCCGTCCACGTCTCGGCGCTGGCGGCGGAGGCGGTGGGGGCGGCGCAAACGGCTTCAGATATTTCAGGCGCTCTGTACGCGAGCGCATCTTGCCATCGAGCAGCAGTAGAAAAACATCGTTGGCAAGCTTTGGGTATTCCGGCAGTTGCGGCGTGATCAGCAGTTCCGTCATTTCCGGAAGCGGTAGGCTCTGCTGCACCTGCCGCCACTTCGTCAAATAGTTCTTGATCTTCTGATCGACCGATTGCTGCTTCGCTGTGACCGCCAGGAAGAGAACCATCTCCGGACGCGCCGACGACAACAGTTGCCACGTCCGCGAAGGCGTCGCCGCTTCTTTCCCCATCAGCCGCTTGGCCAGTTCCTTCGCATGATCTTCAATGTCTCGCCACGCCTCCACCAGATCCTTCCGCGGAATCATCTTTTGAATGTCCGCGACATCTTTATCGGAAAAGTGTGACGTCAGGAAATACATCACAGCAGGCCCAGCATCCGGCAGATACCCAAGATCGACCATCTGCTGCCGCGTCTTCATCAGCGCGGTGATGCCATTCGTATCAACCTTTGCCGACGTCCAGTGCGGATGCAGGATCTCCAGCCAGCCTTCCTTCTCCAGCATCTTGACCACATTCAGCGGATCATCCTCATGCGCCAGAGCCGCGATCTCATGCCCGATCGACGAACGCAGAATGTGATCGATGTACTTCCCTTCTTTCGCCGCGTCGTACCGCGCCTGCGTCCGCTCTTCAAGCGGCCAGTGGAAGCGCGCCGCAAACCGGATCGCGCGAATCAGCCGCGAAGGGTCTTCCAGGAACGAATAGTTATGCAGGATGCGGATCAGCTTCGCTTCCAAGTCTGCAACGCCGTTGAACGGATCAAGCAGCAGGCCGCGCGATCCCTCATTCAGCGACAGCGCCATCGCGTTCACCGTGAAGTCGCGCCGCCGCAGGTCTTCGTGAATCGTCGCCGGCATCACGATTGGAGGCTTGCCCGTCTTCTCGAACCTCTCGGTGCGCGCCATGCTGACTTCCGCGCGCGCATTGCCCGGCAAAACCAGAAAAATCGTGCGGATGTCCTCTTCAACCGCCGTGATCCGTGCCCCGGCCTTCTCAAAGTCTTTTTGCAGCTTGAGGGGATTGCCCTGAACGGTGAAGTCGAGGTCGCGGATGGAGAATCCGCTGATGATGTCCCGGATGGCACCGCCGGTCAGATATAAATTCATGCCCGCCGCGCGGGCTACGTCTTGCACAAGGCCGACGCCCTTCAACTGGTCCGGCGTCAGCCGGATTTCCATCGTGTAAATGTAATCAGCCATTCGCTTTCAATCGGCTGTCAGACCCTCGCCCAAACGCAATTCGATGCGCGAATCGCGGCTGGGGAGGGCTCGATTTGCCGAACTTTCCACAGGATTTCCACAGGTACGGCGACACCAACATGCCACACCTTCTGCCACCAAGACGCAAGTGGCTTAATCCCAAGTACTTATACGGAATAAAATCTCCGTGGCAAGTTCAAGAAAATAACACAACGTTTATATTTTGGCTACTGCCAAGAGGGATTCCGGGCGAAATGTGCGCCAAAAATGCGAGAATCGGAATGCAGGCGTCAGGCTTCGGGATCCGGGAAGTGACTGCAAACAACTCGGAGATCCAGGGCCTGAGGTCGGTTTTAGCGGAAGACGAAAGCCCGAAGCCCACAGCCCGCGCTTAAATGCCTTCGACGCACAAAAAAGTCATCGTCCGCAAGATGGACCGCGACTCCGTCTCGGGATACGTCTCCCCAACCCAGTTCGTCAACGAAGGCAAAGTCGAAGTGCTTAATACCTCCGGCACGGTGATCCTCATCGACCTGCGCGAGATCAAGGGAGTCTATTTCGTCCGCGAGTTCGGCGAGGCCGAATCCCTCACGCGCAAGACATTCACTACTCGTCCCCGTGCCGAAGGCCTCTGGGTCCGACTCCGGTTCAAAGACAGCGAGGTCCTCGAAGGACTCATGCCCGCCGACCTCCTTCAAACCATGCCCGAGGGATACCTCATCAACCCTCCCGACCAGCGATCCAATACGCAGCGCATTTTTGTTCCACGCACCGCACTCGAGTCGCTCACCGTCATCGCCGTCATCGGCGCAACTCGCCGCCAGCGCCGCCTCGCCCAAGATCAACGTCAAGTCCCGATGTTCGAAGAATGAATCTGGGAAGTAAATCTTCGAAGACCGTTCCAGATTGCCGTTGAGTTCGGCTTCATATCAGGGCATCGCTTCAGCGTGTCGCGAGTAATCCTGAACGAATGTCGCCTTCAGAACGGTTTAGGAAATAGTGTGCCCGCCTTTTGTGCCACGCAGAACAGTGTCATGCTGAGTGCAGCCGGAGTGCAGCGAAGCGGAACTCCGGCGGAGTCGAAGCATCCCTACCCTAAAACTACTGCCGCGTGAGGGATTTCTCGCTAATTCTTCGGCGTCAGCACAAACGCGTGATTATGCCCATTCTTGCTGCCATACCCTGTGATTTGTCCGACGTTATTAATCGCGTTCGCGTTGATCAGCGTCCAGCCCGTACCCGACGGAATCTCCGAATTCAGGTCCTTCATACCCGAACCCGCCGTCCAGATCATGGCGTGCGGAGCATTCGTCGAAATATTTCCGTAGCCCACCACGACATCGAGATCATTCACTCCGAACGCAACGCTGTACGTTCCGCCCTTTAAGACGCCCAGATCCCTGATTCCGCCCCCGGTTCCCCACTGCACCGCGTGCCACAAACCGCCGGTACTGGAGCCGTCCGACTGCCCAACGACAATTCCCGTGAGGTTGATCGCGTTCGCCATGCTGGTTGTACCTCCAGACAGAGTTCCTAGATCTTTCATCGTGGATCCATTCCACAAAAACGCATGCGATTTGAAGGGAGGACCATAGCTGAACACCGACTCGCCCACGATGGAGCCCAGATCATTAACCGCTAGTCCCGCCGTGAAAATCGATCCCGGCAGCGCGCCCAGATTCTTGATCAGCTTGTTCGTCCAACTTGTGGCGTTTACTTTTCCATTGCTGAGAAACGAATCGCCCGATACTTCTCCAGCTGAGTTAATCTGAAACGCCGCACTCGACGCCCCTCCCGACAGAGTTCCCAGATTCGTGATCGCTCCCCCCGGTCCCCATTGCACTGCCACGAAATTGTCCGAGGGTTTCCCTTTTACGTTGGAGTATCCGACCACCGTTCCTGTGTCATTCACGCTGACAGCCCCGCTCACGGTCGCGCCCGAAAGCGTTCCCAGATCTTTCATCCCTTTGCCGGCGCTCCAAGTAAACGCGTGCTGCCCTGACACGGTGCCAGTGCACGGATACTCGTACGACGTCTGGGTATCGGAACAACCCACAACCTCACCTAGATTGTTAATGAAGAATCCACTGCTCTCGTTATCTCCTTTTAAGACGCCAAGGTCCGTAATGGTATACGACTGCGCCGCCACGCTCGACGCCGCAGACACGATCATGACCGACAAATACACTGAGATTCTTGACTTCATGGACTTCCTTTCAGTTGTTTGGAGTCCGGCTAGTATGCCATCCGACACTTCAATCCGCGAACCTGAGAGGTCTGCAAACCAAAGCGTCCGTGTAGGGCGGACGCATTGCCTCTGCCCCGCAGAAGCGTAGCGAGGCGTGCAACCGCCGAACCCAAGTCAAACCGAAGTCTAAACACGAATCGTGAAAGTGGACGACTCAAGTCAAGCCTGAGCCCACGCAAGATTTGTTTCCATCGTCCGGGTATCTCAGAGATAGCGGAATACACAAATCATTTGAAAACACGCAGGCATTCATGTACCGTTTTTGCGTGTAGCTTCAGGGCCTCAAGGGTCGAGCAGACGTCCCACACCTTCCTCCTGTCCGCTTGATATCCCCGCCCCATCGTCCCAGTTGAGGTGTGTTCATGCGGGCTTTGTTCGTATCCTCAAGAAAATCCTTGTGTCTCATCTTTGTCCTATTAGCCGGAGCAACCGCCGGAGCGCAGTCCCAGGACAGCCCACAAATCTCTACCGAGCCAAAACCGCTAATCACTGAAGTGCTTGATGAATCCCACCTGACCCCTCTCAAAGGCAATACACATCGGCTGGCACGCCCCGAATTCGACCTCGGCACCGCGGACGGCACCCTTCCGACAAAGAGAATGCTATTGGTCCTGAAGCGCAGTGACGCCCAAGAAGCCGCCCTGCGAAAACTCCTCGATGACCAGCAGGACAAGAACTCGTCCAACTATCACAAGTGGCTGACGCCCGAAAAATTCGGCCAGCAATTCGGCCCGACCGATACGGACATGCAGACGATCACTTCATGGCTGCAGTCGCACGGCTTCGAAGTAGGTTCAACCAAAGGCCGCACGGTTCTGGAATTTTCAGGCACAGCTGCGCAGGTACGGGAAGCCTTCCACACCACAATCCATAGCTACTTGGTGAACGGCGAAACGCATTGGGCCAATTCCACCGACCCGCAGATCCCAGCGGCACTCGCACCTGCGGTCGCAGGGATCTTCACGCTCCACAGCTTTTACAAGAAGCCCCAAGTACATCTGACGGCACGACAATTCACAGCAAGAGCATTGCCGCAACTTCACCCGCTGTTTACATCGAGCAACGGCCATGCTCTCGCGCCGGCGGACTACTACACGATTTATAACTTCAATCCGCTTGGTTCTGGCTTATCTCAGATTGCCATCGTGGGGCGCTCGAATATCAACGTTCAGGATGTGACGTATTTTCACTATTGGATGTATGACCAGGCACTGTCACCAAACGTCGTTGTGAATGGACCCGACCCCGGAGATCTGGGTGGGGGCGAGGAAGCCGAAGCTGTTCTCGATACCACATGGGCAGGAGCGGTGGCTCCGTCTAATTCCGTAACTTTGGTAGTCTCGCAATCCACGGCAACGACCGACGGTGTGGACCTATCGGAGGCCTATATCGTCGACAACAACATCACGGATGTAATGAGTGAGAGCTTTGGCAATTGCGAGGCAAACTATACCAGCGCAGAGGCAACGGGGGTCGAGAGTCTGGCTCAGCAGGCTGCCGCCCAGGGAATCACTTACGTGGTGGCGGCGGGAGACTCGGGGTCGGCGGGGTGCGACGATCCGAATTCAGAAAAGATAGCGATTCGCGGGCTTTCCGTGAATCTGCTCGCCTCGACGCCGTACAACGTCGCCGTCGGAGGTACGGTTTTCAACGAGAACGGCCAGAACGCCACATATTGGAAAACTACCAACGACACCGCAACCCAAGAATCTGCAATTTCCTATATCCCTGAAGACGTATGGAACGATAGCTGCCAAGCTTGCGCTGCACCGAATATCTGGGCAGGTGGTGGTGGTAAGAGTGTGTTCTTTTCTAAGCCTTCCTGGCAGACAGGGGTGACCGGCATTCCTTCCGATGGGGCTCGTGACATACCAGATGTCTCTTTGACGGCTGCGGCACATGATCCGTACCTGATTTGCCTTCGTGGATCCTGTGTTCCAAATACACAGGGATACATCAGCTTCTACGGTATAGGCGGAACGTCCGCGTCTGCTCCTGCATTTGCTGGGATTATGTCGCTTGTTGCAAGCAAAACCTTAACTCGGCTCGGGCAGCCCAACTACGTTCTGTATCGATTGGCTGCCGCAGAGAATCTTGCGCAATGCAATGCATCAAGTAGCACTTTGCCCGCGAGTTCATGCGTTTTCAACGATGTGACGGTTGGCAACAATGCAGTGCCCGGGGAAACAAACTACGGCACCGGGAACGCAACTTATCAGTCCGGTAAGGGCTACGACTTAGCAACCGGACTTGGGTCCGTAAACGTTACGAATTTGATCAATCAGTGGAATACAGTCTCCTTCAGCCCCACAACGACAGCTTTTTCCATTAGTCCAGCCACCGCCGTCCATGGCGATCCGTTGAACGTGACTGGAACCGTGACACCGAACAGTGGCACGGGGATACCCACGGGGATGATCTGGTTGACTCAGACCGGATACTCACATGGAAATCTGGTGGGTGACAACGCGGTTGATTTTTTCAGCTTAAACGCCCAGGGCGCTTATTCCGGCATAACTCACCTGCTGCCGGGAGGAACCTATCAGGTCAACGCGCACTATGCCGGAGATGGAACCTACGCCGCTAGTGATTCCAGTCCAGGGGTGCAGGTAACGATTCAGCCGGAGAACACGACTACGACATTCTCTATTTTGACCACGAATGCAAACGGTAATCTTGTTCCATTTGCCAGCGGACCCTATGGAACTCCCGTTTACTATCAAGCCCATGTCGCCTGGCAATCCGGTTACGGCACGCCTACCGCATATGTGAACTTCTGGGATACGAATGGTTTCGGCTCAAGTGCTTTCCTCGACTCGAAAGGCACTGCTCTTAGCCCCGTCCTTAACCAGATCGCGGCGGGGACACATTCCATCACTGCTGGATACTATGGAGATAACAGTTTCAACTCGAGCGCTGATCTTACGCCAATCAATTTCACGATCACCCAGCTCCCCACTTCCACAGCGCTCGCAGCCCAACGAACCGCACAATCCTTGATGCTCACTGCAACGGTTAGCGCTTCCGGTGTCGGTTCTCCCGCCACGGGAGTCGTTACGTTCAGTTCTGGCGCAACAGTTCTGGGAACCAACTTGTTAACTCCTGGAACGACTTCCAACGGCACAACCCAAGCGACCGCGACGCTCGACGGCACTGGGTTGGCACCGGGACAGTACACCTTGACGGCCAGTTATCCAGGCGACGGCAACTACATTTCGTCAACCTCAACACCGGTGACTTTGAACTTGACGGCGGACTTCACTGTCGCGAACCAGGGAATCACCTCCCAGACCGTAACAGCCGGGAGCACCGCTTCATATATCAACGATATTGTGATAACACCGTTTTTTGGGTTTTCGTCGACGGTAAACGTGTCGTGCGCGGTACCAGCACGGGGTGCCTCGTGCTCAGTAACTCCTGCCTCCTACCCACTCACGAACGGAACGGGGATTGGAACGCTGTCGGTAACCACACAAGCGCATGCCGCGGCAGTTCAAAAAAGTACGATCGATCCGTCACCATCAGGCTGGTCAGGATTCTATCTGTCCTCGATTGCAGCATTGCTACTGTGCGCGATGACATTCTGCTGGGCGTCGCCACGCCGGGTTCGCCTCTTGGGTGCATCTGCCCTGCTTCTCGCCTTGAGCGGATGTGGAGGCAGTTCAAGTGGAAGTTCCCAATCGGCTTCGACCGGGACGCCCGCTGGAACGTACACGGTTACGGTCACCGCGGCAGCCGGTACATTGACCCATACGACTACGCTTACTTTAGTGGTGCAGTGAACCGCAGCCAACAGGGGCCACGTTCATAGCCCAGAACGAAGATTCGCACAGCCGCCGTTGTGACATCTGACCTTGCCTTCCACAGCCTCGTCGCATCATCATCGTCGAGGGCGTGATAGTGCGCTGAGCGGACTTCCCTCCCATATCGGGAACCGAATCGCAACCCGACAGTACTAAGTTCTTTGAAACCAAGATTTTGCCCGCAAATCATTGAGCCCCATAGATTACTTGCCGATTTTCCCCTAACTCCATGATTCCAATAGACCAGGGGGAGGGGGAGGGTAATTACCAAACAGTACACACCGTCCCAAATCGGGAAAACCGTCTCCTCCGAAAATCTCACCGAAGATTTCTTATGCCTCAGCGCACTCTGCGGCCGTTCTCCGCGTCCTCGACGGTGAAATGGTTTTGACTTCCGGCGCACAGACTCCACTCCCCCGCTGGTGTACGATTTATCCGCAATCACCTAAATCAATGAAACTCTCGGAAATTGCTTCGGCTCTCGACCTGCGCCTGGAAAACGGATCTCCCAATACCGAAATCACTGGACTCAACGGCATCGAACAAGCTGGTCCCGGAGAACTCACCTTCGTCTCCAACCCGAAATACGCTTCCGCCGCGCGTACCACGCGCGCTGCCGCTGTCATCGTTGGCGAAGACTTCCCTGCCATTCCCACCGCAATGCTCCGCTCCAAGGACGCATACCTGAGCTTCGCCCACGCCCTCGAACTCTTCCACCAGCCGCGCAAATACTCCACCGGAATTCATCCCACAGCAGTCGTGCACGTCAGCGCCCGCATTGGTCCAGGAGCGCACATTGGTCCCTACGTTGTCGTCGAGGAAGACGTCCAGATCGGTGCGAACGCGGTGCTGCTCGCGCATGTCGTGATCTATCGCGGAGCGAAGATCGGCAACAACTTCTTCGCGCACTCGCACGCGATCGTGCGCGAGAACTGCCATATCGGCAACAACGTACTGCTGCACAACGGCGTGGTGATTGGCAGTGACGGGTTCGGATTCGCCCGCACCTCCGAAGGACACTGGTACAAGATCCCGCAGCCTGCGCCGGTTGTGATCGAAGACGATGTCGAAGTGCAAGCGAACTCGTGCATCGATCGCGCCAGCGTCGGCGAAACCCGCATCGGACGCGGCGTTAAAGTTGACAACCTCGTGCAAGTCGGACACGGCGCACGGGTCGGTGAAGACGCACTGCTCTGTGCGCAGGTTGGCATCGCAGGATCAACTGAGATCGGCAAGCGTGTGATCCTCACCGGACAAGTCGGAGTAGTCGGTCACTGCAAGGTAGGAGACAACGCCATCGTCACGCCGCAGAGCGGCGTCGCCAACGACATCGCCGCTGGAGCATTGGTCAGCGGCGCGCCCGCTGTCGATCACAAGGCCTGGCTGAAATATTCCGCAATCTTGCCGCGTCTACCGGAACTAGTACGGGCTTTGCGAAACGCAAAAACAAAGGAATGACCACAGAGGACACAGAGTCTAAGCGCTCTGTTCCTTGTGGCTCTCTGTGACCCCTGTGGTGAAAGGCTTTGGCTGTTTGTATTCTTCGGGCAATCCGCTCTCAATCACAGTGCGGACTTTTTCCATCAGCGCCTCACGGTTCTCGAAATCTTTCGGCTCAATCGGTGGATGAAAGATGACCTGCACTCTTCCCGGCTTGATGGCAAAGCGTCCCTTCGGCATCGCGTAATGCGTACCGACGATTGTGATAGGAACGACCGGAACTCCGCACTCGACCGCCATGTAGAACGGCCCCTTCTTGAAGGGCAGCAGCTTCCCGTCGAACGAGCGCTTCCCTTCCACATAGATCAACATGTTCATGCCCTTCTCGATGACCGCTCTGGCTTCGCGCACGGCGTCAATCCCCGCATCGCGATTGCCGCGATCGACCGGGACGAGCGATCCCATGCGCATTGCGCGGCCGAGAATCGGAACTTTGAAGAGCTCTTTCTTCACCATGACCGACGTGCTACGCGGGATGAGTCCAACTTGAATCGGAGGATCGAGATTCGACGTGTGGTTGGTCATGTAGATATAGCTGCGCGAGTGGTCGAAGCGGTCGAGGCCGATGGTTTCGAACCGGACTCCAGCCATGCGCACGCCAACCCATGCTCCGCGAGTAAAGAGGAAGTAGAGTACGCGAATGTCCCCCATCAAGAACGCTGCGACGAAGCCGATGAGCGCCGCGAAAGGCCCCATCAGTGCCCACAAGGTCAGCATGATGATGGTCCGTATCATTTCCCTGTTGCTCCGGTACCTGTTGCCCCGCCGCTGATTCCGGAACTGACTGAGAGACTCTCTGCTTCACCTTTGAGCCAAGCTGCGCGGTGAGCGCGTTGTTCGGAGGATATCGTATCAAGATCTTTCACCTGGTACGACGTTTCTTCTCGTGAACCAACCTTCCATTGCAACTCGCGTTCTTGACCGCGGCGCGATCTGGCTTTGAGCTGGAGCGCATCTCCCGGTTTCAGGTGCGATAACTGCTGTTGCGAATCTTCGGCTGCGGGTTTTCCCTGGAACTCGCTGATGGCATCTCCGACCTGTAATCCGGCGTGCTCGGCTTCGCTGCCGGCAGTCACCGCCACGACCGTCATCGGTCCGTCAAAATTGCGCGAAGCGACGAACCCAGGATCAGCCACGGTAAAGTTCTGCTGTTCTACATGCAACCCCACATAGCGAAGAAAATCGTCCCACGGCACTTCATCCGTAGCAGTTACGTACTTACTGAAGAAGGGACCGAGATCGCAGTGGCAAACTGCCTCGGATGCCTCGCGAACACCCTTGGAGTCGTCGAAGTAGCGCCCTTTCTTCGCGTAATTCAGGTTCATCCACTGCATGACGTCGCGCAGTGACGCCTGATCGTGGCTGGCCTGACGAATTGCCAGATCCAGCATGATGCCGAGTAGTTCGCCCTTGTTGTAATACGAAATGCTCCGCTCGGGACGACGATAGTAATTGAGTCCCTCAAGCCAAGCATCAAGGCTTGAAGACTCGGCAGATTGCGTAAGGTGCGCCGGGCGATGCTCAAGCTCGCTAATCTGGTCGCCGATGTTCCCGAGGTATTGCTTTTCGTCGGTCAGGCCCGCACGAAGCTGGATGATTTCTTCTACCGTGCTGGTCACGCCCTCGCTGAACCAAAGAGCCCGTGTGTAGTTTTCCTTGGTGTAGTCAATGGGCTCCAGCGTTTGCGGACGAATGCGCTTCACATTCCACAGATGGAAAAACTCATGCGCAGTAACCGCGTTGACTGGATAGAGCGTCCGGCTGATGGTCTCGGCGTTGATGTCGATGGCGGTCGAGTAAGCATGCTCCATGCCACCTCCAGCTGGCCCGCGCGGGAAATGATAGAAAAATGTGTACGTGTCGAAAGGACGATCGTTCATCCAGGAGATCGCGGCGGCGACAATCTTGCGCACTGACGCAACGACCTTGTCGGAATCGTAGTCAGCGGGATCAGCGTCGATGATGACGCGAAAATGCCCGCCCGATTCGTCGAAGTCAGCTTCGTGGAAAGCGCTGATTTCTACCGGAGAATCGACGAGGCGATCATAGTTATCGGCGAAATATTCCTCGTGGTCTGACTTCAGCGGAGTCGCAATGTGCCAATCAGCAGGGATGTCCTTGAAGCGTACCGCCATCGGCGAGTTACGGGCATCGACCGGATGCATCAAGATCTGCGCCAGATTAAAGAAGGCGTGATGCGCGTTCAGTTGGGCGCCGAATGGACCGAAAGAATCGACATAAACTTGGTAATCGATCTTTGCTCCGTTCGAAGCATTGTGAATCTGCCATCGGCTTGAATTGACTTGCGTCAGCGGAAGAGAACGGCCTGACGTGTCCGCAGCGCGAATCCAGTTGATGAACTGCGCGAAGTCGCGGACCTGGTAGAGAGCGTTCCAGACCGGGAGTTGCAGTTCACGATCGGCAGCGCCTGGAGGAAGAGTGACCTGGATTTCGACGAGATGTTGCTCGGGAGAGGCGAGAGCAACGGTGTAGGCGACAGGCTGTGACTGAGCTGATGCTGCGCATGCAAGGCAAGTCGCAAGGACAGCAGTGATGATTGCTGCCCCCGCTGGGCAGCGCCTAAAGGCGCGCTTATCGCAGATCTTCTTCGGCACGCCTGAAGGCGTGCCCCGATACGAATCATGCTTGCTACCCCTATTGCCCGGATGCGTTGAGAAGATCATCTTTTCTCCGCCAGTTCACGTAAGCGCGCAGGGAGTTTTTCATAAATGCCACCGAAGCCCCCGTTTGAGAGAATGGCGACAACGTCTCCACTGTGGAGTTCAGGTGCGATAGTTTGAACGATTGTGTCAGCATCAGCAAGAAGCCGTGCTGGACGTCCGTTTTGCTTGATCTCAGCTGCTAAGGCCGGCAGTTCCAGACGCTCGTTCTCAGGAACAGCTTCAGAACGAAAGACGTTGGCGACGACAACCTGATCGGCCTGCGCAAGACTATGCGCGAGGTCACTCTGCAGGATGCGACGGCGTAGCGTATTGGAGCGCGGCTCGAGAACGGCCCAAAGACGCGCCCCGGCATAACGAGCACGTAGAGCCTTCAGCGTGCCCGCGATTGCGGTCGGGTGATGTGCGAAGTCGTCGATGATGGTGATGCCGTTGACTTGCGCTTTTACCTCCAGCCGGCGCTTCACGCTCTTGAAGGTCTTGAGCGCATCAACGATGGCCTGTTTCGCAATACCACATGATGATCCCAACGCCGCAGCAGCCGTCGCATTCCATACGTTATATTCACCGGCAAGTGCGAATTCAAAATCGGCGAAATGCTCTCCGTTGTGCAGCACGGTCCAGGTAGTGAGTTCTGGATCAAGGCGGAGGTTGGTCACTTTCCAGTTTGTACGCTGGCCAGCGCCATAACGCTCGACAGGACAGAACGCCTTCGCCAAACAGCGTTCAAGACTTGCGCTCTCTGCGACATCTCCGGCGGCCCCGTCGAAGGCGACGATCTTGCCTCGACGCGGAATCAGATTTACCAGGCGTTTGAATGCAGTCTCGACGGCATCTAGGTCTTTGTAGATGTCAGCGTGGTCGAATTCGACTGAGGTAAGAATGATGGCGTCAGGAAAGTAGTGAAGGAATTTCGGTCCTTTGTCGAAGAAGGCGGTGTCGTATTCATCGCCCTCGAGAATGAAGTGCCTGCCCTCGCCGAGATGAAAACTGGAACCGAAATTTTCGGCAATGCCCCCAATGAGGAAGGAGGGATCAAGGCCAGCGGACTGAAATATCCAAGCGAGCATCGACGTCGTGGTGGTCTTGCCGTGTGTTCCGGCGACGACGAGCACTTCTTTACCGACGAGGAATTCGTTGTGCAGCAATTGCGGCAGGGAGCAAAACTCAAGGCGTTGATCGAGCACATGCTCGAGTTCCACGTTGCCCCGGGAGATTGCATTGCCGATCACCACGAGATCCGGTTTTGGTTCGAGATTCCTCGCATCGAAAGGCTGGGCGACAGGGATGTCGAGTTCGCGAAGGAAATCGGACATCGGCGGATAAGCAGCCGCGTCGGAACCCGTCACGCGGAATCCGCGCTGTCTTAGCATGCCCGCGAGAGAAGCCATCGCGGTTCCGCAGATGCCGATGAGATGGATGTGTTTTTGCGTCATGCCTTGAATGTCGCTGGGGCTAAAGCCCCATATCTTTTGTGGCTTTAAAGTGGCCCTGGAAGGGCCGCTCTTTCACGGTATTTCCATGCTGTGATGATTAGCCCTGCTCCTCACACTGTCACAGCTGACTCCAGAATTCTCAATTTGACCTGATTCGCTTGCACTTCAAGTTTGGCTCCCAGACCAAACGGGAGCGTGATATTGCCGGCCGAGACATGTCCCGATTTCACGCCGAAAGCTACAGGAACGCCAAGATCGTCGACGATTCGCTTGATTACTTCCTGAAGAGTGTAGGCCTGCGTTGAGCTTTGAACGCAGTCGAGCATCTCTCCGAAGATCATGCCGCGAACTTCATCGAGATAGCCGCCGAGTTTAAGTTGCATGAGCATGCGGTCGATCTGATACGGCTTCGCAGCAACGTCTTCTATGAACAGAATCTTTCCTGCCGTTTTGATCTCGTACGGTGTACCGAGCGATGCAACAAGGATGGAAAGGCAACCACCGTAGAGGATACCTTCCGCTTCACCCGCGACGAGGCTAGTCGCTTCTGAGTTTAATGGGACGTTCCACGGCGCGGATTGCGAAAGAGCAAGTTGCCATGATGGAAGATCTACTCCTCCATCGTGCGACCAGTCCTTTGCGGCCATCGGTCCGTGGAATGAGACCAGGCCTGCATCGGCAAAGAGCGTCAGCAAGCAGGTGACATCGCTGTAGCCGATGAATATCTTGCGTTGAGCCTTGATTTTGCCGAGATCGAGTTGCGAAAGGAGGTAGTTTGCACCATAGCCACCCCGCGCACAGAGGACGGCTCGAACATCCTCACGCTCAAACATGACCTCCAGTTCAGCGAGACGGCGTTGCGCCGAACCCGCGAAGAATACATCGCGATCGAGAATCGTATTGAGATAAAGAGGCTTGTATCCGGCGCGTCGCAGGGCATCGTAGCCGGCCTCAAGGTCAGCCTGCTTGATGTTGCTGGCAGGAGCGACAATTGCAACGGTGTCGCCGGTGCGAAGAGCTGGCGGCTTCACGAGTTGGGTGTGCGCGTTCGGCATGGTTCAGCAGAGATCGTTGAATCAGCTCAGAAAGAATTCTCCCCGGCAGATCAATCGCGCCGGACCGCGCAGAACAATATTATCGCCGACGCGGCGAACCGTTTGCGTGCCACCCGGAGCGTGAACCTTGACTGGTGAAGTGGTGCGCCCGAGGGACATTGCAGCCGCGGCGGATGCGGAAGAGCCAGTCCCGGACGACTGCGTTTCGCCCGCGCCGCGTTCAAAGAATCGAACGCGAATATCGAACTTACTGTCAACTCTTACGAATTCGACATTCACGCCTTGGGGAAACTGCGGCTGGCTCTGAATCTCAGCGGCCTGTGCCTGCCAGTTTCGAGTGAACTCATCCACGAAGATGACATAGTGCGGATTGCCCATCACCACAGGAATTCCCCGGAATGTTCCCGACGGTACCTGCACAACGAGTTCAGGGTCGATCGTCGGCTTTCCAAGTTCAGTTTCGAATTCGTATTCGGAATCGCGCCGGGAAGTTAGCGAGCAGACTTTCGTTCCCGCACCAGTCAGGATCGAGACGCGATCCTTCTCATGCATGGCACAAACGTAGGCTGCGACGCAGCGCGTGCCGTTGCCAGAAATTTCGGCACGGGAGCCATCCGCGTTGATCAGCTTAATTTCAACATCGGCGGAAAAGTGAGGAGCCATCCACTCGACGCCGTCAGCTCCGACGCCGTTGTGGCGGTCGCAGATGCGGCGGGTAAAGGCCTCGATATCTGGAGGTGCCAGCGAGGCGTCGATCAGCAAGAAGTCATTGCCGCAGGCGCTCGCCTTCACGAAAGAAATGCTGCGACCATTGGCCTTCACTCGCGTTCCACCCGTCCTAGCGAAATCGCGGTGCCGAATACCGTGGACGCTTTTAACTGGCCGAACAATACATCTTGCTCGCCAGAACAACCTTCAACATCAAATTGCAGGCGCACGTGCTGGCCGGTTTCTCCTGTGAGCATGTTCTGCATCAGGCGATGATGAGGCTCAAGAATGCGGGTAACCTCGCGGCTGATTTCCTCGACGCTGTTTCCGGTAACCTCATAGCTCTTGATTAAGAGTTTGATGTTAAAAGTTTCTTCCACATAGCCCAACAGAAAAAGAGCGCCCAGCACGATGGCCGTGGCAAATATCGCGGTGAGATAAAGACCTCCGCCAGCGGCCATGCCGACAGAAGCTACGACGAAGATGGTAGCTGCCGTCGTGAGGCCGGTAGTTAGACCGCGTGTATGAATGATTGAGCCGGCGCCGATGAAACCAATGCCAGGAATAATCTGTGCTGCGATTCGAGTGTAGTCGGATGGCTCCGCAGCCAGGCCCCTTGATAGAAGCGTGAACAGGGCTGCCCCGAAGCAAATGAACATGTTGGTGCGCAGGCCGGCAGGGCGATGCTTGAACTCGCGTTCCAGACCGATGGCCCCTCCGAGAATCGCAGCCAATAACAGCCGATACAAAGAACTACTGACGATGCCGCTGGAGATTTCCCGGTGGATTAGATCGACGAAATGTTGCCAGTTCATGCGGGGTTTGGGACGCGTCCAAATCTTCGGATGGCCGGATTTTATCATCGCGAACGGACTGTTTTCGTTAACCCGGATGATTACCGAGCGCGGTAAAGGACGGCCCGCGCTTGTCCAGAAACATGAATGTCGACGATCTCCTGAAGCTTTAGATCGTGGACGGCTTTCCAAACCGGATCGCCTTCAAAGGCGAGCACATAGTCAGCGTATTGCGATGGATTGGCGAGGGCGCGCTCCCAAAGACCTTCGGGATCGGTGGGCTGTTTCCAGACGCGATGATTGCCCTCATTGATGGTGCGACTTAGTGGGATGCCAGACTGCTGGACAGCTCCTACGTGATCGCCGAGGTACATCAGGACGGTGGTATTCCCGGGTAGATGCTCGAGCCAGACCGCAAGTTCCCTCTCGAGCTGATGGCGGGTGCGCATATTAACCTGAGCTTCCCGCAGGCTGATAGGCCCGGAGCGCCAGATGGACGTGTAGCTTGCGACGACGAAGGCCACGAGCGCCAACGCGCTCGCCACACGGAGGCGAGTTTCGCGGATGGAACGAAAAATCGCGTACAGGAGGACCGCTAATCCTATTGAAAACGCGGGGAGCAGTTGCAGCCCGTAACGCGCGTTGTAATGCGTAAAGGGCCACCATTGCGGAATAAAGATGGGAACTCCACCGTAGGCGACAGAGAGGCCGTAGAACGGCACCGGAACAAGTAGAAACAGCAGTGGCCACAAGGTTAGAGTTCCAACAATCTGGTGGCGCCAAAGAATCAGACCCGCAATGACGCCGACCAGAAGCAAGAGAATCCATCCGCGCTGCAGCCATAGCTTTTCGGCCACGTTGTTTTGTGCGGCTTTCAGGAAGTAGAGTTCCGAGACAGCCAGGCTGCCGCTGCCCGGGTGCCCGGGATTGCCGGCGCTTTGAGTTCTGCGCTCGATGGCTTTGGCGGAATAAGGTCCGTTTTCGAATTCGAGTGGATTGCGATAGACGATGCCGTTGTAAGCGAGCCAGAGTGCGGGCGCAGCTGCGGCGACGAGTACGAATTTGATTAGCTGGGTGCGAACAGTTGAAACTCCTTGCTTCCCTTTCTGGCCAGTGCCGCCTTGGATGCGCTGGCTCTTATTCGGACGGATGCCGCCTCCATCCACACTCAAGCGCTGGAACCAGCTTCCTGATCTGAAGGCCTCGAGCATGGCGACTCCGACCATCGCTGCAGCCAAGAACCATCCGTCGTAGCGAGTAAGGCAGGCTCCCGCGAGACAGAGAGCGCTTTTGGTCAAGGCCTTGGCGTCACCGCGAACAGCGTCAGTGAAGTATGCGACCGCCCAGATGAAGAAAGCCAGGTAGACGGACTCTCCCATAGCCGTCGACTGCATATAGATCAGATTCGGATTGGCAGCGTAAATTGCGGCGGCGAACCAGGCAGCGAGGCTGGCGACCCGGTAGGTCGCTGCCTCGGCAGAGAGAGCGCTGCGGGTAAGGCGAAAAATCCCTACGACGCCAAAGACGTAAGCGGCCATTGACGGGATCGATCCACCAGCGCCAGTACGCCACATTTTCATTGAGATGAGGAACGGGATCATCAGCAGGTGGGGCAGCGGAAGCCATACCGTGCCTAGTTGCAGAAGGCCTGGCGTCTTCGAGTCGAAGACGCGGCGGGCGATGTTGATGTGTGCGATGGCATCGCCGTAGAGAAGAATTTCATCGCGCTGAAAGTAGAAGAGGAACGAGAGCACTGAAACGCAGGTGGCGAGCCACGCCATGAGACTGATCTGCGAATCCCACTTCGGCGAAGTCGCTTCGTGCTTCGTTAACTTCGGCATGACGATTTGTATTCCCACCCTCGGAAAACCCCGAAGGGTGGGCAGCCGGTTTCGTGCAGGATGAACATTACTCGAGGTGTGTGAGTTCGCGGAAGATCTGGAAACGCTCGTCGATCTCGTCGCGGGTGAGCGATTGCAGGCGCTCCGTGCCGAAGCGCTCGACGGCGAATGATCCCATAACTCCGCCATAGAAGAGAGCGCGCTTCAGGACTTCGCGATTCAATTCTTTCTGTGCGGCTAGGTAGCCCATGAAGCCGCCGGCGAAGGAGTCTCCGGCGCCGGTCGGATCTTTGACTTCGTCGATCGGGAGAGTGGGTGCACGGAAAGGATGGCGTCCGATGCCAAATGCACCTTCGCGGAAGAAAATCGTGGCTCCGTATTCGCCGTGCTTGATGACCAGCGCTTGCGGACCCATAGCAAGAACCTTCTGGGCGGCGCGCGGTAAATTCGTCTCGTGCGCAAGCATCTTTGCCTCGGTATCGTTGATCAGAAGGACGTTCACCAGCTTCAGCGTCTCCGCGAGTTCCTTTGGCGCGCCCTTGATCCAATAGTTCATGGTGTCGCAGCCGGTGAGGCGGACGTGGTTCATGTTGCGCCGGACATAGGCCTGGAGTGTCGGCTGGATATTCGCGAGGAAAAGGAAATCGGAGTCCTCGTACTCTTTGGGAATACGCGGTTGGAACGACTCGAAGACATTGAGATGAGTGAAGTCCGTTTTTGCTTCGTTCAGATTGTCGGTGTAAGTGCCTCCCCAGCGGAAGGTCTTCCCATTGGCACGCTCGATGCCGCGGATGTCGATGCCGCGCTCGCGGAACACTTTCTCCTGCTCTGGGCCGAAGTCATCGCCGACGACCGCAACGATTCGTACTTGCGTGAAGTAACTTGCGGAGAGCGAAAAGTAGGTGGCAGCGCCGGCCAGAACGTTCTTCACGCTGCCCGAGGGCGAGGAGACGTCATCGAATGCGACGGAACCGACTACGAGTATGCTCATGAGTTTCCTTTGTCAGGGAGTAAGATCCTGGGCTCAAGGATTAGTGCGCTGTGGCCAGTGATCAGTACAAACGCTACTGCTCGATCGAATGAAAACCCTGCCTCCTCTAGCTGCCCTTCTTTAGGTATTTTCCGATGATCAGGTTCAGTCTTTTCTTTGTTGCCGCGGGAATCTTTTTGCGGTCAGTCAGGATTGCGTGGCTGAGTGCCGATCCGCACGTGCAAGAACGAGTCTTGGGCATTGAGGCCACGGTCTGTTGAACCACCTTGCAGGCGTTTTCGGCATTCTTGATCAGTACCGCGACGATCTGGTCGACGGTCACTGAATCGTGATGTGGATGCCAGCAGTCGTAATCGGTGACCATCGCAACCGTTACGTAGCAAAGTTCAGCCTCGCGGGCTAACTTTGCTTCCTGCAGGTTGGTCATGCCAATGACGTCCATACCGAAACTGCGATAGGCATTCGATTCAGCTTTGGTGGAAAACTGTGGCCCCTCCATGCAGAGATAAGTTCCGCCGCGCTTGCCGGTAACGCCAGCCTGCTTGCAAGCTGCTTCTACCACACCGGCGAGTTCCCCGCAGACGGGGTCGGCAAAGCTGATGTGAGCGACGATTCCGTTGCCGAAGAAAGTGTCCACGCGATGGCGGGTGCGATCGAAGAACTGGTCGGGGATCACAAAATCCAGGGGCTTGTGCTCTTCCTTGAGCGATCCGACAGCGGAGATGGAGACAATGCGATCGACGTCGAGTTGCTTGAACCCGTGAATGTTGGCGCGGAAATTGAGTTCGCTGGGCAGGATGCGGTGGCCGCGTCCATGGCGAGCCAAGAATGCGACCTTGCGGCCTTCAAGTATGCCGCAAATGTAGGCATCGGATGGGGTGCCGAACGGCGTTTTCAGGCGAACTTCTTTGACTTTGGTGAGGCCCGGCATGGAATAGAGCCCGCTGCCTCCGATGATTCCAATTTCCGCTTGTGGCAAACGTCCTCCCGTTTGATTAGGGCTTAAGCAAACTGGTGATTATACAGGAGGAAAATCGAGGCTTTTGCGATGGGGCTTTGCGATCTGAGCGGCTAAAAGCTTTAACGCAGAGATCATAGAGGGCTCGCAGAGGTCGCAGAGAAATTCGGGACTGGTCAGCGTATGCGCTTATCACAGCTTGCAATCGATCAACTGGCGTACGCTCGCTTCGCGAGCGGGGCGGACGAATGCGTCCGCCCCTACATGTCAGGTTTCGGGACGGGATACGACTACAATTTTGCTTATGAGGGTTTTGAGGGCAGCGTACATCTTGCTTTTGTGCATCGGCCAACTTCTTGCACAGGAGAAGACCACCGCACCACCAGAATCAAAACTTGTCACTGTGCCCGCAGCTATCGATCACAATCGCATCGTCATCGCCGCGGAAGTTCGGCTGCCGGATGGGTCGATGCAGACGATTCGCGCCTGGGTGGATAACGGAAATGCTGAACTCGATGTCTCCCGGCGCGTTGCTACTTTGCTCGGGTTGAACGTGACTTGCGGCGAGCATGAGTGCTCATCGCCGCCGCCGCGGGAAATAATTGTTGGTGGGATGACGATTCCATTATCGGCGGTGAAGGACGCGAAAATCCCTCTAAAAGCGGTGAGTGCGGCGGCCGTATTGGCACCTGGGATGAATGTTGAGATCAACATTCCGTCGATTGTTTTGCGGAATTACGATGTGTTGGTGGATTTTCCGGCGCACAAGTTCACGATCGGGATGCCGGGATCGATTCGCTTTCGAGGAAGTTCGGGCAAGGTACAGATCAATACTGAGAATGGCCTGATGCAGGTGCCCAGCCAGATTGAGAAGAAGAAGTGCAATCTCGCGCTCGATCTGGGGGCATCGATCAGCTTTCTATCCGAAGAGTTGTTTGCGAACTTGGCGGCTGCGCATCCGGATTGGCCGCAGATGACTGGCGCGGTGGCCTCGGCGAATATGTGGGGCGCGGACGAAGAAACGAAATGGAAGGTTATGCGGGTGGATCGCGTACAGTATGGGCCGCTATTCCTGACGAATGTTCCCTTTGTGTCTTCTTCGAAGGCGTTTATGGATTTCTTTGCTAAGCGCGCGGGGATTCCGACGGTCGGGTTGCTGGGGGCCGATGTGTTTTTGAACTATCGCGTGGGGCTTGATTATGCGCATTCGACGGTCTATTTCGACATCGGGCGCACGTTCAACTTTCCGGAGTTCGACGTTGTGGGACTGGTGTTGCGACCGGAAGATGATGGGCGATACACGATTCTGGGCGTGCCAGATTTTGAGGGGAAGCCGGCAGTGGATGGAGTGCAGCCGGGCGATCAACTCGTGGCCGTGAACGAGATCCCGGTGCAGGGATCGACGATGGGACAGGTGTGGTCGATGTTGGCGGGAACTCCCGGACAGGAAAAGAAATTGACCGTGGAGCGTGGGGGGAAGGTATTAGTAGTGGTCGCGAAGGTACAGCATTTCTTGGGCGACGTTCCAGACGAGAAGGACAGCAAGAAGAAACGGTAGCACGGGGCCTGAAAGCCCGCTACGTTAACTAAGCCCGTTACGCGGCCCTTCAAGGGCCGCTCTTCCACGGTGCCGCACAACGGCAATTATCCGGTCCCGAGTACGCGGTTGAGACGGTCGTTCAATCTCTCTTGTTATGCGTCGCCCGTGGATCAACCGGCGAGTATTCGCAGACGACCAATCATTTCGAGGTAGGAGTAGCTGGGAACACTTCTTTTTCGAGGGTGGATGTGGTGGCGGGGTCGAGGCTTTCACTCACGAATACTGTGTCGCCCTTCTCCTCGATTACGACCGTTCCCTCTTCGGTGGACCAGGTATGGCGACCTGACAAGGCTGGCGGCATGGGAGGGGCTGCGTGGTCCTTGCCGTGGCTTTCCTTGCCCTGGATATCTCCGCTCTGACTGTCGGTTGGCTTCGGGCCCGCGGCGGGACGGCCCACTTCGTTTACAGTTTTATAGCGCTGCCTGAGCGAGTGCGCGTAGATGCCTGCGAATCGGGATGCGCTCTCGGGTGAGGACCAGCGCGACACGTACAGTAGACCTAGCGGTGCGGAGCCATCTGTCTTCGCTTTGGCTGCGTAGTAGTAGCCTCCGCGCCACTCAGGATAAATTTCCTTGGAGAGTTCCTTACCCTCGTATTGCTCGACCAGCAAAGCCACATCGAACTCGCCCATCGCTCCGATATCGAACTTTTGGTAGTCCTTGAAATCGCGCTTGAAATCGGGAACGGGCAAAGGAGGAATTCTCTCTCCTGAGATATACGTCTTCGGCTCCATGACCTGACGCGTGGTGTGTGGCGGGTTTTGCAGGACGGTGGCGAATGCTTTCTCTTTGCCGCCATTTTGCAGGAGTTCGAGCACAAAATTCATGCCGTAGTTATAGGGGAACGTCAGAGACTCCTTCAGAAAAATGGGAGCATCGTTGAAGACCTTAGTTGAAGAAGTTCCCGTCATGGTCTCTTCCGACATGGCTTTCACCAACTCGGGCGATGTGAGGATCGAGTGGCCGGTGGGGGCGATCGCGTACTGGAACATCATGGCTTGCGCCTGGCCTTCGATCACGGCTTCACGGGCGTTGTCGATTTCGTCGTTTTCGATATCCTGCGGGGTTGGGTCTTTTTTGATTTCGCCGAGGTCTTTGTCTCCGGCCTTCATGAATTTTTGCAGATTGATGTCCTGATCCTGGAGCGCGTGGGTGAGTTCGTGGGCCATGACGGGCTCCTGCTCTTCGATGGGAACCCAGTCGAGCAGGTTCACGGTCTTGGTTTTCGGATCGTAATAGCCCGCGACCTCTTCTTTCAGAAGCGCAACCAGGAATGTCTGGAGATCGAAATTGCGCGGAAGCAATCCAAATTTCTTGAGCACCAGTTCGGAGCGGCGGAGCCTCCGCGTGTCTTCGTCGTTCATATGCTTGGTGAGATAGGCTACGACTTCATCGCGGCTGGTGAGCTTGCGCTTGACGTTGTGCTTGACGGGTAGTCCGGTCTGCTTGCTGTCGAATTCGAGAATCTCATCCACCGAGTGGAAGAGTTCTTCCGCCTGTCGGGGGGTAATTTTGACCTCGGGCTGTTGCTGGTCTGGCGGCTGCGCCTGATCTGGAGCGGGAGTCGGTTTCGCTGGTTCCTGCGTGGATGGGGGCTGA
The DNA here is from genome assembly GCA_035264195.1 of Candidatus Sulfotelmatobacter sp. Lineage (GTDB taxonomy): Bacteria > Acidobacteriota > Terriglobia > Terriglobales > Acidobacteriaceae > Sulfotelmatobacter. The sequence goes on from DATFQQ010000270.1 coordinate 43,613, forward strand.
GTCGGGGGCTGGTTCTGCGGATTCTGCGCGCCACCGGAGACAAGTCCGATAGACGCTACCAAAACAACCCAGAAAATCGACCTTAGAACCCTTTGGCGCGCCATTCGGACCTTTTCCATTAAGAATGAGTTTATACGTTCCGCTATAGTTGCACGCATGAATGCGAATCCTGTCAATCTTTGGACCGATACCGATCATGCGAAGGGATACCTTGAGCGTGCGGACCTGATTTCGCACCGCGGCGAGGGCGAGTCGGCTCTGCTGGAGTTCATTCCGAGGGGCACGCGAAGAATTCTGGACCTGGGAACGGGTGATGGACGACTGTTGGCTCTGGTACGGCGCGAGCATCCGGAGACGGAAGCGGTTGCGATGGATTTCTCTCCGGCCATGCTTGAAGCAGCGCGGAAGAGATTTGGCGGCGATTCTATGGTAACCGTCATTGAGCACAACATGGATAATCCATTGCCAGCCTTAGGGAAATTCGACGCTGTGATTTCGAGTTTCGCCATTCATCATCTGATGCATGAGCGGAAACGGGAGCTCTACCAAGAGATTTACGCGGCGCTAAATGCAGGCGGAGCCTTTTGCAATCTGGAGCATGTGGCGTCGCCGACGCCGCGGTTGCATGAGGAATTTTTGCGGCGGATCGGGTTTACCGTCGAGACGGAGGACCCGTCGAACAAGTTGTTGGACGTGGAGACGCAATTGGGGTGGTTACGCGGGATTGGGTTTGCCGATGTGGATTGTCATTGGAAGTGGAGGGAGTTGGCGTTGTTGGTGGGTGTGAGGGGCTAGTTCTTACATTGCTTCATGGCGTACTCCCCTTTTTTGGTGTTGCATTTTTTAAAAGGCGCCGCGTCGAAGGCTACCCTATTTGCATTGTCATCCTGAGCGTAGCAGCAAGCGCGTAACGACGCGCTTGCTGCGAAGTCGAAGGATCCCCGGATTCCATTAAAGCCGACCTCGATTGAATTCTTTCGTACCGTGGTGAAAACTCCCTGCGACATCCGACAACCGGAAGGCGGTAGGGATCCTGCGACTGCGCTCAGGATGACAAATGTTACTTGGTGATGCGCTCCGCAATCCACTCGCCGGCTTCCTTTGTTCCCAGTAACCCGCCAATATCTTGCGTGGTTTTCTTTTGACGGACTGCTTCCAGCACTGCCGCTTCGATTTTGTCTGCCTCGTTTTCGAACTCTAGATGGCGCAGCATCATGGCTGCGGTCAGGATTGCGCCGAAGGGGTTGGCTTGATTCTTGCCTGCAATCGGCGGGGCGGAGCCGTGGACGGGCTCGAACATTGAGGTGCGACCGGGATGGATATTGCCGCTGGCGGCCATGCCGAGGCCCCCCTGAAGGCCGGCAGCGAGGTCGGTGATGATGTCACCGAACATGTTGTTGGTGACGATGACATCGAACTGGCGCGGGGCGCGCACCATCTGCATGCATAGGGCATCGACGTACATGTGCTGCGGGGTGATCTTCGGGTATTCAGCGCTTACTTCTTTGAAGACGCGTTGCCAGAGACCTCCGGCGTGAGTCATGGCGTTGGACTTGTCGCACATCAGAACCTTGCTGCGCGGAGAGCCGTCGAGTTTGGTGTGCTTCTGGCAGTACTCGAAGGCATAGCGAATGATGCGCTCGACACCCTTGCGTGTATTGATGTCTTCCTGTATCGCGATTTCATCGGGAGTTCCCTGCTTAAAGACCCCTCCTGCATCGGTGTAGACGCCCTCGGTGTTCTCGCGAAGAACGACAAAGTCGACGTCCTTCGGCTCCACGCCTTTCAGCGGACATAGCGCAGCGTCGAGCAACCGCACCGGGCGGATATTGGCATATAGGTCCATTTTGAAGCGCATGCCGAGGAGGATTTCTTTAGCGTGGATATTGGTCTTCACGCGGGGATCTCCGAAAGCGCCGACTAAGATCGCGTCGAAGTCGCGGGCCAGCATCGTGAATCCGTCGTGAGGAACCGTGGTTTGGTCGCGCAGGTAGCGGTCGGCTCCCCAATCGAAGTCCGTCATTTCGACTGCTGCGCCCGTGGCCTTAATCACGCTAACTGCTTGAGGAATGACCTCTTTGCCGATACCGTCACCGGAGATAACCGCGATGCGTTTCTTTGGTCCATTCTTTGTTTGCTTTTTGGCGTTCACGGCTGGAACGTTAACACAATCGCTATAATCGAATACAGGTATGGGGCTTACAGCACTTCAGGGGCAGAGTGAAGCGGTGCGTGCGACCACGGTCGGCGAGTATCGCGGGGTGACTACTGCAGCGCGATTCAGCGATCCGCAGGCGGAGTTGGCGGCGCTACGGAATGGCTGCGGCGTTTACGATCTCGGCTATCGGGCGCAGATCTCGTTAACCGGCAGCGATCGCGTGCGGTGGCTGAATGGAATGGTCACGAATAATGTCCGCGATCTGCAGACTGGACACGGCGTTTACGCTTTCTTGCTCAACCCGCAGGGACACATTCTCGGGGATCTCTACGCCTACAACCGAGGCGAATCGATCCTAATCGATACGGACCGTAGTCAGATGGAGAAGATTCTGGCGACGTTCGATCACTACATCATCATGGATGACGTGGAGGTAAAGAGCCTAAGCGACGAGATCACGTCGCTAGGTATCGCCGGGCCGAAATCGCGGGGAATACTGGCCGCGGCGGGCGTTCACATTCCGGAGGCGGGGCTGTTACAGGTTTTTGAAGCGAAGTGCATGTGCAGTTGTGATTGCGTCTCGTGCAGCGGCGTGCGCGCTGACGATGCTGTGATCGAGAGCTACGAACTCTGGCTCGCGCCGAACGATGTGAAAAAGACATGGGACGCACTGGTCGCATACGGAGCCACTCCCGTAGGATCGGAAGCGCAGGAGCTGCATCGAATTGTTTCGGGGATCCCACGATTTGGAGTCGATATCCGGGAGCGCGATTTGCCGCAGGAAACGGAACAGGAGCGCGCCCTGAACTTCAGCAAGGGCTGCTACATCGGGCAGGAGATTGTGGAAAGGATCCGCTCTCGCGGAGCGGTGCACCGAAAGTTTTCAGGATTTCTAATTGAGGGTGCTGCGGCAATTCCGGCGGGAGCAAAGATCGTAGCTGGAGAAAAAGAAGTCGGCGAGGTAACAAGCGTGGCGTCATTGCCTGGACTACCAACGGTTGTGCTGGGGTACATTAGACGCGAAGTGGCAACTCCGGGGCGGGAGGTGACGATTGGCACGGCGAAGGCGAAGGTGGTCTCGTTGCCGCTCGATGTTGAACTGCCGCCGTGCGATGAGAATGCGCTGGAACGTCACCTCGATGGATAAGACTTTGTAATTCTGACCCTTGTGGTCTTTTGGGGAATGATCTATGGCTGAGAAGAAGAATGATTCTGGTTTCACAGTAACGGACCGACGGCTGTTTACATCAGAGGGCGATTTGCGGTCTAACGTCGGCGAAGAGGTGGAAACGCCGAAGCAGGCCGCAGCACCGACTAAAGAGGCTCCTGCTGCGCCGAAGGCTGAAGCTCTGCCCGGAGATGGGCAAGGGCCCCTTGATCGCGAAATGCCACCACCGCCCACTGCCGCGGAGCAGGATGCGCAGGCATCAGCGTACAAGCAGTCGTCGCAGGATCTTGACAAGGAAGTCGAATTAAGCGGCCATTCCGTAAAGGATTTCGAGATCACGTTTGAACGGTTTCTCGCTTCGCTCTACATGACTGCAATGCTTCAACTCGGATTGATGCGGCAGCGGGATGAACAACCGAGAGTGGACATCATCGGAGCGCGACAGACGATCGACACTCTCAGCCTGATTTCGGAGAAAACGAAGGGTAACCTGACAGCTGTGGAACAGAACTTTCTGCAGAATAGTCTGTATGAATTGCGCATGGCCTATGTGGAGGTAACGAACGCACTTGCGCGTCCGCCGCAACCCGGACCCGCGAATGGAACGACCGGAAGATGAAAGCGACCTTAACGGTGCTCGGGAGTGGGACGTCGATGGGCGTCCCCACATTGGGGTGTGATTGCGCAGTATGTCACTCAAGCGATCCGCACGACCGGCGGACGCGGCCTTCGATCATGCTGGAGTATGGCGGGAAAGTGGTGCTGATCGACACCACTCCGGACTTCTACACACAGGCTATTCGCGAAAAGATCACGCACATCGACGCGGTCATTTATACGCACACGCATGCCGATCACATTCTCGGCATCGACGATTTGCGCCCGCTGAGTTACGCGCATAAACCGGACAAGCTTCCCTTATACGCCAGGCCCGATGCTGCGGCGTTTCTGCGCAAAATGTTTGCTTACATTTTCGATGCGGATTACAAATTTGGTGGACTGGCACAACTGGAGTTGCGGCCGATCGATGGCCCGGTGGAGATTTTCGGAGCGCAGTTCGAACCGGTGATTTTGATTCACGGAGAGGCACAGATTTACGGTTATCGATTTGGTTCCGCTGCTTATCTGACGGATCACAGCGAGATTCCAGAATCGTCGATGGACCAATTGCACGGACTTGATGTTCTATTCCTCGATGCCTTGAGGCATAAGCCGCATCCGACGCATTCGACAGTGAAGAACTCGCTGGCGATCGTGGATCGGTTGAGGCCTAAGCGTGCGTTCTTTACTCATATTTGTCACGATCTGGCGCATGAAGCGACGAATGCGACTTTGCCCAGGCATGTGCGTCTATCGTACGACGGAATGAAGCTGGAGTTTGAAATCTGATTGTTGATTGATGATTGAAGATTGTTGATTCGAGCCGTTGGACACAGTTTCGATCGACAATCACAAATCAGCAATCAACAATTTCTTTTCTATGCAGGTATTTCACAAACTCGAAGAGGTGCCAGCGGATTTTGGTCCAGCGTTTCTCAGCGTGGGCAACTTCGACGGCGTACATCGGGCGCATGCCAAAGTTATCGCAGAGATCGTTTCACGGGCACGGGCGTGTGGCGGAAAAGCTGTGGCCGTTACGTTCGAGCCGCATCCAACTCGGATTCTGCGGCCGGAAGCTGGATTAAAGCTGCTAACACCTACACCAGAGAAACTGCGGCTACTAGAAGGAACTGGCGTTGATGCGGTTGTGCTGCTTCCCTTTGGGCGGGATCTGTCGTTGATGACTCCCCGACAATTTGCCGAGCGCATTCTGAAGAAGAAGTTGCATGCACGGGAAGTACACGAAGGGTTTAACTTCCGCTTCGGACACAAGGCAGCCGGCGATACGAATATGCTGGCCGAGTTTGGGCGGGAGATGGGGTTTGAGGTCCGTGTCTATCCGGAGATGAAGCTGCGTGGGGAAACCGTTTCCAGTAGCCAGATTCGCAAGCTCGTCGCTGACGGACGCGTTCGTCGGGCCCGACATTTGCTTGCGCGGCCCTTCTGCATTCTAGGAACACCCGGGCGGGGCCGCGGTTACGGATCAAAGTACACCGTGCCCACCATCAATCTCGCGCGCTATGAAGAATTGGTTCCGAAGGATGGTGTGTATATTACCTGGACGCGTGTGGGTACGGAGCGGTTTGATTCGGTGACGAATGTGGGGAATCGGCCGACGTTTGGCGATGAGTTATTTGCGATTGAGACACATCTCCTGAATTTTCATCCCATTGAGTTGAGGCCTGAGACCGAAGTTGAGATTTGTTTTCTGGACCGGTTGCGGGATGAGATCAAGTTCCCTTCTGTTGATGCGTTGCGGGAGCAGATTGCGCGCGATGTGAAGAAGGCACGGAGATATTTTCATTTGTTGGGTCAGGCGACCCTCAGGGCTGAAGCCCGCTCTTGAGCTCTTCTAACGTGGCGCTTAAGCGCCGCTCTTCCACGGTACTTCTGGCAGGCGTTACAGTCCAAACAAGCTGCATGTTATGGTCGGCGGTGTTATTTGGTGTCTACACGTACGCCCAACCACAGAAGTCCTGCGGTCAGGGCCAGAACGGCTGTCACGGTGAGGGCGGTCTCCCATCCGATGTGCGCGGCGAGCCACGGAGTTAGGACCGGAGAAATTGCGCCTCCGATGTTGCTGCCGAAGTTCATGGTGCCTCCGGCGATCCCACTGTGCTCGCCGGAAAGCTGCGCCATGGTCGCCCAGAAGGTACCCTCGGTACAGATCACCAAAACAGTGCAGATTGTGAGGGCCGCAACCGCCAGAAGAGCATTGGGCGTCCGAGCTCCTATGACAAGAAAAATTGCGGAAATGGACAAAGCTACGAGCGGAAGACCTCGGCGTCCCCATGTGGCTCCCCAGCGGACCGCGGCGAGATCGGAGAAGACTCCGCCAAGTGGAATGGCAAAGATCGTCGCGATCCAAGGCAGTGCAGTGAAGCTTGCTGCCTTGAGAACCTCGAGATGACGCACCTGTACGAGGTAAAGATAGAACCAGAAGATGAAGATGTAGCCGAGATATCCCTGCAGCAAGTAACTGGCAAAGAGAAACCAGAAGCTGCGCGAGCGCAAAGGGCGACTCGAATGTCTCAGTGGATTGTCAGTGATGCAGTCAGTCACCGGCTCAAGAGCACTCTTCCGCAAGTGATGTTCCCTTGGCGCGAAGATCCACCAGAGCACTCCTGCAACTGCACCGAGGGATGCAGCGACGAGCAAAGCCGCACGCCATCCATAGTGAGTCGTGACCGGAGTGAGTAGCAGCGGAGTAACGGCCGATCCGATGCCTACGCTCGCCAGCACGACACTGTTGGCGCGAGCTTGCAAGTGTGCGGGTATCGTGACGGCAATCGTTCGGGCCGAGGTGGAGTACGTCGGTGCGGCGATCACTCCGAATAGTCCCCGGATCAGCCATAGTTCCGGAATCAAGATGGCTAAGCCGATGCTATGCCATCCCACGAACGCAGTGAGCACAGTGAGTAACGCGAATCCGCTGCAAAGAACCAGGAAAATGCGACGAGCGCTGACCCGATCCGCCAGCCAACCTGACGGGACCTGGAACACGGTGTAGCCGATTAGAAATGCGCTGAAGACAGTTCCCATCTGGGTCTGCGTGAGCCGGAAGTCGTGCATGATGCCCGGGGCCACTACGGTGATGGCGACGCGGCAGACGTATCCGGCAGACGCGGCAACTGCCAACAGAAGAACGATGCGTTTGCCGGCTGAACCCAGGGAATCGTTCGTGGCGGAGTGGGCGGTCATCCCAGGCGTTTGTGGAAAATCAACTCCGAGTGGCCGGCGACGATATAGTCCTTCAGTTCGCCGATGCATTCGTAACCATGACGGAGGTAGAACCGCTGGGCGCGGGAGTTGAAGGACGAGACGAGCAGAAACAGGTGAGAGCGATCGTGGAAGTGCTGCTCGGTGAATTGCATCAATTGCGCTCCGATTCTTTGGCCTCGCGCATCAGGAGAGACTCCGATCGAGGCGATATACGGCGAACCCGCGAGGCCATAGGGTGCGAGCAGAATGAATCCCAGCGGGCGTGAGTTCTGATCCCGCGCGATAAATAATTCCGTGCCGGGTCGGTTCAGAACCTGGCGGCAGCCGTCGAGGTCACGCTGCAAGGTGATCCAAGGTTCGGAAGCGACCATCAGGCCAGCGCACCATTCGTAATCGTTTGGCTCAGCGGGCTCGATATGGACGGGATGCATTGACGATGCAGAGCGACAGCGATCGTAGCAGGCGAGGTATCGTATCGCAAAATAGCTTTGTGTCGCGAGCCGTCAGTGAACGCGCAGCTGTGACCGCGTCGTCGGGGGAAGCCGATCAATGAGGCAAGTAGCCCAGTTCCATTGGGAGCCTGCCGTCCAGGTGCAGTACATTCACGCGATGGTCAATAGAATGGACTTCAATAATTCCGAGCGCGCCCGGCTCGGACTGAACTTCTTTAAGCACATCGGCGTCGGTGCCAACGAACACGATCGACTCCTTGTGGTTCAGAAGGAATACATCCCATTCCGACGCAGTCATCTTGTTCAGGTGTTCGAGCGCTTCCCTCTCGCCGGCGGAATCACGGTGGAGAACGAGTATGACATTCTTGCCATCAGGCCACTTCTTGACCTCGCCCCTGATCATTCTTGCCAACAGTGCGGACGTAACGTTCTCCACCGAATTGTCTTTGTTCACAACCACGGCAGTGTGGTGCGCAAAGCAGGGCGTAAAACCAGCGCCTATGAATGCAAGTATGTGGACGGCAGCACGGAATTTCATGGCATCCTCTAGTTAATTTTCGGGGGATGGTGAAAGCGTAGCGGACCGTGCCGAGAACCGTGTCAAGGCGATGTAAAGCTAGAAACACCGAAGTAACCGGAAGTAACCGGGATGCGTTCCCTCCCGATGAAATCAAACAATAACTATTCCGACTGTTCTCCGTTACAATCGCGGCGCTAACGATACAGAACAATGGCGATTGGTCCACTTCAACTGATTCGGCAGGCGACTCCCGGGCAACGGCGTACGTTGCTGGCTGCCTCCATGGGCTGGGCTCTCGATGCCTTCGATGCCATGCTCTATTCGCTTGTGCTGGCGATGCTGATGCGCGACCTGGGGATGAGCAAGACTACCGCGGGATCGCTCGGAACCTTAACTCTGCTGGCATCAGGGATCGGTGGAGTGCTCTTTGGATTGCTTGCCGATCGCATTGGGAGGAAGCAGGCATTGATGGCGAGCATTCTGACGTATTCCGCGTGCTCTTTTGCTTCAGGACTAGCGACCAGCATCGCGATGTTGGCAGTTGCTCGATTCGTTCTCGGCCTGGGGATGGGTGGGGAATGGAATACCGGCGCGACGCTTGTTGCAGAGTCTTGGCCGACCGAGTTGCGGGCCAAGGCGATTTCTATCGTGCAGAGCTCGTGGGCGCTGGGATTCGCCGCAGCGGCTTTGGTGGCAGGTCCGGTGTCGCGGTTTTTTGGATGGCGGGCGGTGTTCTTTGTGGGGATTTTACCGGCGGCGATGACGTTGTGGATCCAGTGGAAGGTGCCAGAGTCGGAGATGTGGCGGGAGCGGACGGGCGCTAAAGCCCCTGCTTCCGAGGCTGTTTTACGCGGCGCTGAAG
>DATFQQ010000271.1:0-56248 GCA_035264195.1 Candidatus Sulfotelmatobacter sp.
ACGGATGATAACTCGGAAGGGCTGAGGAAATTGAAGAGCATGAATGGGACGGTCTGAGTGTGACCCATCGGGTACTAGCAACTTGGGCCGGATGGTGATGGGGAATCCACCGAACTTCATCAACAGGTTGGTGCCAAGCAACTAGAATCATCAAGATTGGCGAAACAAACGGCGGAAGCTTGTGAAAACTGTTCATTGTTGAGATGCTTGCGGCAGTCGAAGGCGGGCGATAAGCTTGTTTAGCACCGTGGCGGTGTAGCTCAGGTGGTTAGAGCGACGGTCTCATAATCCGTAGGTCGTTGGTTCGAGTCCAACCGCCGCCACCAGATTCCACCGGAAAGAAGACTTATCAGGTGCTGAAAAGATAATGGCGACCCCGGAGGGAATCGAACCCCCAACCCTCAGTTCCGAAGACTGATGCTCTATCCAGTTGAGCTACGGGGCCGCGAACGAAAAACGTTTTATCCGCAAGTCAAACTTAGTTCATGCTGCAAGCGCCAGGACCGCGAGGATCGCCGCACGATCCGCAGGGCCCGGCCGATGGTCTGGGTGAGCTAGATCCGCTCTTAGCCGAGACAGCGAAAACCGACAATTGCGGTTCGAGTTTCTTTGCGTGACATTTCGGGCACTCAGCTTTCTCTTTGCCGTAGATGAGGGCCTCGAACTGGTGATTGCATTCTTTGCAGATGTATTCGTAAATGGGCATGTAAACTCCTGATTCCGTCGACCGCAAGGGCTAGAGCTCTAAAATTTCCCGCATCAGTATGCGGCCCTTAAGGAGGCCGCTCTTCCACTCTCTTGGACGTGTTCGCGGTACCCTGATACGTCGGTGTACTCGGAACATTCGCGCGAGTCCTCTGGAGCCAAGGAATCATCATTAAAGTTGAGTTCGCTTCGAAGACTCTCCTGGACTTCCTCTATTAAAATCAATTTGTGGGGAGTTCGCAAATCTCAAAGTTTCGAGGGGGGCAGTCTCCGCCTCCGGACCCAACTCCGCCCGATCGGTTAACTCTGAAAAAGTGGGAAGCGCGCTCGCCGTTTCGTGCCCGACGCTGGCTCGGGGGTGGACATATCCAGACCATTGCCAGCTTTTTGATGCCGCGCCGTATTCACCTGCCGATTGCAGAGGAACGGTTGGTCGAAGTCGCTCCAGGAATCAAAGTCCGCTGCTGGTGCCATTGGCAGGCCGATCCAGCTGCGGCGATGACACTCATCGTGGTACATGGGCTCGAAGGATCGTCGGAATCACAATACATGGCTGGTGTGGCGCGAAATGGCCTGGCGGCGGGGATGAATGTTGTGCTGATGAACCAGCGCAACTGTGGCGGCACGGATCATTTTGCTCCCACGCTGTACAACTCGAGTTTGTCTGGAGATGTGGCCGCAGTGGCGAAGAGCGTTATTGAGAATGATGGCGTGTCGCGCTTTGCTCTGGTCGGGTTTTCCATGGGAGGGAACTTAGCTTTGAAATTGGCCGGCGAATGGGGGAAGGATCATCCGCCGCAGTTTCGTGCAGTGGCGGCCGTTTGCCCTGCAATGGACTTGGCGGCTTCGGCCGACGCACTGCATGAGCCTGCGAACCGGATTTATGAATGGTATTTTCTGATGCAGCTTTTCCGGCGTGTTCGGGGAAAGGCGAAGATTTTTCCCGGCCACTTCGATGTGCAGCGGTTGCGCGGCGTGACGAGTCTTCGATTGTTCGATGACCGGGTGACGGCGCACTACTGCGGTTTCACAGGCGCAGATGATTATTACCGGCGTGCTGCGGCTGCTAACGTGGTGGACCGCATCGCAGTGCCGGCATTGATCATTCATGCGGCGAATGATCCGTTCATTCGTGTGCAGCCAGAGACACGTAAGCGCATCTCCTCCAATCCGAACATCACCTACATTGAGACGCTCGATGGCGGCCATTGCGCGTTCCTGGGTGAGCCCGACGGCAATGGCTACGATGGGCGATGGGCGGAACGCGAAGTGGTAGATTTCGTGCAGTACGTAGCGAGTTCCTAAGATCGTTGATCAACTGGGCTAGGCATTCTCGACTGAAGATACGCGGCGCACCGCGTCGCCCTGTTTGGTGATCATCCATCCTTTGTAGTGCGTGCGAATGTAGGCCAGCGCAAGCATTGCAAGCGTAATGATCAGCAATCCCATGGTCGCAGTGCCGATCGTTTGCGCGCGTTTTGCCAAGATCGAGAACCGCCCGTATACAAATTCGATATGCACCCAATACACCAGCAGTGAAGCCTGGCCCAGTTGGATGAGTGGGCTGAAACCCCACTGTCCAGCGCCCCATCGGCACCAGACGTAGCTTCCCGCCAGAATGACCAGCAACATGCCGAGGCGAATCAGGAAGAACTGCGGGCTGGTATGCCAATAATCGTAGACGGGATAGATATGGCGTGGCTGTGTGTCGAGCCAGCGAGAAATCTCAATGATCGCGAGACCGGCCACTCCCAGCGAGATAAACATCTGGGCCTGCCGCGCTCGGGCCCATTCACTCTGCAAGATGAAGCCGACCGCGAGGCCCGCGAAGGCGAAGGCGCTCCAGGGAAATATGGGAAACAGCCATGCCTGAGGCGTGCCGAGGTTGTGAACTCCGTTTACATAGGATTCAAACGGCCATGGGAGCCAGTCGGGGCGCCAGGTGGTCCAGAGCAGGGGAGTGAGAAGGGAAATCGCAAACGAAACGGAAGCGGCGGCGAGCACCAACACTATAGTGCCTCTTCCTTCTTTCTGCTTTAGGTCCTCCGGTTCCGAGATGCCTGCGGGTCTTTGTTGAGCTTTCAGCAATTCGCGGGTGGGAGCGCCCGCGCCACACGAACGCAGAACAATCCAGCAAAGCAAGCCCATTAACATCATGGAAGCGCCAATGGTGTTGAGGATGTCTACGCGCAAGAGGTCGCTCTTGGGAGCCCATCCCCAGGCGATGAGGTATTCCTGCAGCCGGAAGAGCAGGCCGAATCCGAAGATTTCAGCGCCGCGCCAGATTGTGCTGCGGGCGATTTGTCGCGGGCCGAAATTCTTCTCACGAAGCTTTTGGGTGACCAGGGCGAAAGAGATGCCAGCAAGGAACAAGAACAGAGGTGCCGGGAAAGTGCCCCCCAGCTGGGAATACATGAAGAATCGGCTTCGACGTGCCGCCCCGCCCAGCCATGAGTCATAGCAGTGCGTTTGGAACATCAGCACGCAGGCGAGTCCGCGCATCCAGTCGATGTAACCGAGGCGCATCTTCATGGGGGCGGTAGAGTTCATGCGGAACGGGGTGCAGTATACGGCAGTCGCTCGGAGTATCCCCGGTTATTTGCCGGTAGTACCGATCTTTTGCCGTTTCTTGCCGTGATTCCACCCGGTTTTGCGGTACCTGCGAACCGACCCCGAATGCGCAGAACTTTCTGTACTGGAAAGTGTTACGGTCATACAACCATCGGGGCAACACACTTGATCGAAGATGGGATAAGCCGTTATAAGCTAAAGACGCAGCACTGAAATTAGAGCAGGGGAGCGTTTATGTCGAAGAGTAGGGCCCTCGTGTGTCTGTTGTGCATTGCCGTTGGTTTTTCGGTAATCAGCCAGGCGGTAACGGCGGATCGCGTCACCGGTCCATTGAGCGGAGGGCCCACGGTGGTGCTCAGGGGAAATGTGCACGGCTTGGCCCGGATCGAGAATGACCTCGGACGCGCCGAGAGCAATCGTTTGGTCCAAGGGGTTACGATTGCGTTTCATCCTTCTGCGGCACAGCAAAAGGATCTTGAGGATTTCCTCCGTCAGTTGGCAGACCCCTCTTCTCCCAATTACCACAAGTATCTGACCCCTAAGCAGTACGGCGCGCGTTTTGGCATGAGTAAGAACGATATTGAAAAGATCACTGCCTGGCTCCAGGCTGCAGGATTTACGAATATCAGGGTCGCGAACGGAAGGAATGAGGTTTCATTCAACGGAACGGTCGCCCAGATCGAATCTGTCTTTCACGTTGAGATGCACAGCTACATGGTGAATGGCGAAGTTCACTTGGCCAATGCTGGAGAGCCCAAAGTGCCCGCCGCACTGGCAAACGCCGTTTTGAACGTTGGGCATCTGCACGATTTTGCACCGAAGCCGCGCGCCAAAGTGCAATCGCACTTGACTTCTTATGTGAGCGGCAACCACTTTCTGACTCCCGACGACTTTGCCACGATCTATGACCTGCAGCCACTCTACTCAGCTGGTATCGATGGTACGGGCCAGAAGATCGCTATTGTGGGGCAGAGCACTGTCAGTGCGACCGACATCAACAACTTCCGAAGCGCCGCCGGTCTTCCGGCGAGCACAGTGACCATGACGCTTCAGGGCGGTACGGCAACACGCTGTGCCGGCGATGAGGGCGAGTCGGACCTTGACCTGGAATGGGCGGGTGGCGTAGCCAAGGGCGCATCGATCATATTTGTCTATGCCGGTCTCAAGACCGGTGACACCTGCAGCGCCAGAGTAAACAGTGTTTGGGATGCCTTGGACTACGCCGTGCAGAACAACTTAGCGCCCTTCATCAGTTCGAGCTATGGATTCTGTGAATCAGGCCTTGGCTCTGCTTTCGCGAAGCAAGTTCAGACGTGGGCACAGCAGGGACAGTCGCAAGGCCAGACAATCACAGCATCATCGGGCGATGCTGGCGCGGCTGATTGTGAGTCCAGCAGCAGCACTTCCGCAACTACCGGGTATGCGGTGGACATTCCTGCCTCAATTCCTGAGGTTACAGGGGCTGGAGGAAATGAGTTTACGGGCGATGCTGCGACCTGTCCCTCGACCGGCTGTTCAACCAACACCGCCCCCGCTGATCCACCTTATTGGAGCGGCTCCGGAAATGGCTCTGACACAGTGTCTTCAGCTCTAATTTACATTCCAGAGATTGCCTGGAATGACACGACTTTTGACATCGCGAATGGCGGCGGTTTGTCCGCCTCTGGAGGCGGGGCGAGCGCAGTTGCCAACGGATTCTTCGCTAAACCCAGCTGGCAAACAGGAACAGGAGTTCCAAGCGACGGTGCACGTGACGTTCCAGATATATCGCTGACCTCTTCGGCTGATCACGACGGATACTTGGTATGCACTGAGGATAGCAGCGCTACGAGTTGCTCAAGCGGATTCCGAAATGGCGCGGGTGGGAGCTTTGACATTGTGGGAGGCACTTCTGCCGCCGCACCAACGTTTTCTGCCATTCTGGCTTTGTTCAACCAATATTTTGGTGCGGCGTCTGGAGTCGGACTTGCTCCGGTAAATCCGACACTGTACGCATTGGCCACAAGCAACCCAACTGCATTTCACGATATAACTTCCGGCGACAATAAAGTGCCCTGTACAGCTGGATCTACCAACTGCCCGACCGGAACGACCGAAATCGGTTTCACGGCGGGAGCGGGATATGATCAGGCAACAGGGCTGGGTTCGGTGGACGGTTACGTATTAGCCCAAGCGTGGTATGCCACCGTCCCATCCTTCACACTGACTGCCGGCTCGCTCAATCCAGCTAATGTGGCCGCAGGCGTCAGCGCAACCACCACCGTCACAATAACTGCGCAGAACGGCTTTACCGACACCGTTAATTTAAGTTGTTCCGGTGTGCCGAGTGGGGTGTCCTGCACGTGGAATCCGACTAGTGTGGCGGGTGGTGGTGGAACGTCACAGCTGACCATTCAGACCCAGCCAAATATGGCTGCAGCGACTTCTACCTTAGTCATCAGTGGAGGTTCATCCTCAAGGCAACGAAACTCTTCTGTCGGGCTGACGGTAACGGCTACCACCGAGAGCTTCACGCTCGCATCGAATCTTGGATCGAATCCCACACTATCGGTGACACAAGGACAGACAAGCGGGCCGGTAAATTTGACGGTCTCGAGTTCAAGCACGCCATCGTTTATTGTGAGCTCGCAGACCGCCTTGCCGTTGACTTACAGCTGTACAGGGCTGCCCAGTGAATCGACCTGCAACTTCAGTCCGACCAATGCGACAAGCGCGACCTCCGTTAGCCTTACGATCACAACTACCGCTCCGACCGGCAAACTGCAGAATCCATTAGTTCGCGGGCCAGAAGTGTTCTATGCGGTGCTGTTCCCGGGGATGCTGGGCATAGTTGTCACGGTTGGCATGCGCAGGCGTTCGCTCGGTACAGCGCGTGTTCTAACTTTGATTGCCCTACTCGGAGTATCGGCGCTCTGGATGACATCTTGCGGCGGCAGTTCCAGCAGCAACAAGAATCCTGGAACTCCGACGGGCAACTATCCGATCACGGTAAACGCAACGACTGGTGGCGCGAGCCCGATAGCGAGTTCGTTTAAGTTCACGCTCTCGGTGCAGTAATCTAACACTAGGAGGCGCTCCCGTTCCGCGGAGCGCCTGTTTTCTTTCCGCAACTAGCTTGCGGTCAGCCTCCGGCCTTCTTCAGGATAGTCATAAACCCATTGCCGCAGAGATCGCACAGAAATTCGAACTGGAATCCTCTGTCGGTGGAGTGGTGATTATGATTCCACGAGAATTGAATGAGAGCCATGCCTCCTCTGGGACTTGTATTTGGGAAATTTGGCCCTTGGGGGTGGGCCGAGCAGCAACGGGAGATTTTAGGGGATGCAGGAAATCTCCCACAAGCATTGTTCGGGGAGCTTGGGAGGTTGAGGAAACCAGTTTTTTGGGCGCAAAACGCAAGCTCCTCAGTACCTGCACGCAAGGTTAAGTAGTAAACCAACAGAATTCAAAGAACATCTAACGTTGCTGGCTATTCTTGGATTGACAGGAGTTTGGTCGCGGTTCAAGAACAACGTGGTCAATTCGGCACGTTGAAGGTTGTTTCTCAAAACGAGTTGAAAAAGTCGGTATCAGTTTTCGGAGCGGCTTAGGTTCGACTGTCACTTCTGACAGTACAAAGTCAAAAATGAACCTCCTAGCCTTACGTGGACGCCGAGTCTTGATTTTCTCTCCGACCTTCGGCGGTTAATCGCCAGAGCGATTGGAGAAACAATGGTTCCCGGACCTTGGGGAACCGGCGCGGGAAAGGTGAAAAAAGGGTTGAATCAGGCTGAAATAGTAGTAGATACTCAGGTATACCCACGTATCGCGATGCTCAGCCGCCCCTGCAATTGGGTCTGAAGTATGAATCCTAGTTCCGGCCTTGATCGGCAAGCCTTTGAGGCATTTCTTGCCAATGCCTTCGCGGTGCAAAAAAGCGGCCTTGATGCGCAATCGCTTTCTGCGATTATGGAAGTACAACGGTTTATTGCAGCCTCTGAACCTAACCTAGATCGTGCCCTGGACCTGATTGCCGACTGTTCACTCAAGGTGTCCCGCGCTAGCGGGGTTGCAATTGCGCGTCTCGAATCGAACCAACTCATTTATTCTGCGGCGAAGGGTAGCGCCGTCAATGAGATAGGAAGGCGCTTGCCTGCAGTATTGAGCCTCTGCGCACAAGGCGAAGGCAGGACGGAGATTTTGCGAGTCGAGAACGCCCAAACCGATTCCCGGGTTCAGGCTGAGATTTGCAGACAATTTGGTGCAGTATCTCTTCTGATTCTTCCAATCTGCCATCATCATGTTGTTAGGGGAATTCTCCAAGTCCAGTTTGGCGAGGCACACTCCTTTCTCGATGCAGAAGTGAGGGCCTATCGTCTGATGGCGGGCATGGCGGCAGACGCGATGTCAGGAATCGCTGAACACGCGGAAACAGAGGCCCCGGTATCCCTAGCAGGCACGGCCGATGTCATTCAGCGATGCGTCTCACATGATTATCCGCTGAGTGCCAACTCCAAGCCTTTTGCCCAAGACCGACAAGTTCCGACTCGTACTGATCTAGTACTCCAAGTCAAAAAATTGGGCGGACTTGCAGTTGTCGGAGCGAAGCAATGGGCCGAGGCGGCGAGACAACTCGTGTCCAACCATGCCTGGGAATGTCAAACAATCGGCGCGGCTACGGTGTTGGCAGTCGTCCTCGCGACTGCTCATTTTCATCACCCCGCTCCGACGACACTCGGTTCGACAATTTCAGCGCCGAGCACAGACGAAAAGCTACCTGACACTGCCGCTTCCATAAAGGACAATTGGAAGAAATTCGACCATGGAGTGAGAGACGAGATGGCTCCGAGTGGCGCATTCAGAAGAGTACGGATTGGACCAAATGAAGTGGACTATATCGCCCAGGATGTGACCATCCGGCACTTCACGAACAGCCAAACAAGACCTCAAGGAAATGTAAAGCTAGTGAATATTGGAGACGACGTGACAGTGCGTTATTTTTCGAATGACGCTGCAAGTACGTCGCAAGTTACCCCTTCCTCGACCAGCCCAACGACAAAATAATCGTCGCTCAGACCAAGCGTCAGCGACTAGCGCTTAGGATTGCAGGAATCGCTCGTCGCCCGCCCGCACAAACGGATCGCAAATTCTCTCCTCGTGCTTCCTTAGCCGTCGCCCTTTGGATGGTCGAGTGGTCATATGAGATCTCCACGATGTGGATATTGCGATCAACCACAAACGGCCTCACTCTGTTGCGTGACCAAGAAAATCGTTTTGGTAACCGAAATCCCACCGGAGTCACGCTCATGAGTTCAGCTTCGAATTCAAAGTCGTCTATGTCGAGCCGCATTCAAAGTACGGCTGTCGGCATGAACCAATTCGCCTTTCGTAGCATTTTGCTGCTGTTGGTCGGGTTGGCGACGTTTTCCTTCTCCGCCCTTGCTCAACAGGCCACGATTGTTGGAACCGTTACGGACCCATCAGGCGCGGCGCTCCCGAGCGTATCGATCACTGTTACCAGCACCGAGTCAAATGCGGTGCGAACTCTTCAAACCAACACCAGTGGTCAATACGTGGCTGCTGATCTGAACATCGGCCACTACACGGTCAAGGCTGAACTGAGCGGATTCAAAGCCGAGCAGAAGGCTGTGGTCGTGCAGGTCGGTGATCGCGATCGCGTCGACTTCCAAATGCAGGTCGGAGGCGCTCAGGAGACCATCACCGTCGAAGCGAATCCAGTCCAGATACAGACGGACACCGGTGAGCAGAGCAACGTCATTACCGGTCAACAGATATCACAGCTCGCGGTCAGCGGACGAAGTATGTACCAGCTCGCGGCTTTAGTACCTGGAGCGTCAAGCCAGATTGGCGGAGGTGGTATGAGCGCCGGCGTCGTCAATACGCCTGTGGGCGGAGACGCTGGCGTGGAGTTTAACGGCATGCGGCAGAACCACAACATCTACATGCTGGACGGTGGTGAAGACGACGATCGCGGCGGTGCAGGCGGCATGAGTATCGCTCCTTCGAGTGATGCGATCGCAGAGTTCCGTACCCTGACATCCAATTACAGCGCTGATTACGGTCTTTCGTCCGCTGGCACCATGACCATGGTTCTCAAGTCTGGAACGAACACTCTCCATGCAGCGGCGTGGGAGTTCAATCGCAATGACGCCTTCGATGCACGGAACTATTTCAATCCCGCGCCGCAGAAAGTCTCGGAGCTGCGCCTGAATGTGTTCGGTTTCAACGTAGGAGGACCTGTCACTCTAGGGAAACTGTATAACCCGGAGCGGAAGCGAACCTTCTTCTTCTACAACCAGGAATGGCGGCGCTTGATCCAAGGCGGCTTGACGAATCAACCTGTACCCGATTCTTCCACCTACGGGGGCAACTTCGGCAGCACTCTGATTAATGTGCCGACTGCGGCTGACGTCTCGGCGAGCGTTTTGGCTAAGAATTGTCCTGGTGGCCAGCTACCCACAGGCGTCGTTCAAGGATCGCCGTTCCCGAATAACACGATTCCCACCTGCATGATTGCGCCGAACGCTACTGCATTGCTGAGCGCGGGTATCTTCCCTGCACCAAACACTGTGGATAAGAACGGAAAACCGGTTTTTATCGGCGGGAATAACTCACCGACCAATCTAAAGGAAGAGGTCGTTCGCATCGACCATAACCTTAACAACAAAGTTTCGCTGTTCGGACACTTCATCGCGGAACAGGTATCTCAAACCTTCGGGGTCAGTCAGTGGAGCGGCGCGAACGTTCCGACCGTCGGCGATACGTTTGGCAATCCTTCCTACAGCGCCGTCGTGCACGCAACCTATACGCTCAGCCCGAACCTGCTGAACGAAACTGCATTCAACTACAACGGCAATCGCATCAACATTGTCCCGTTTGCCGGCTCGGGCCTGACGAGCTTAGCCATTCCCAGCGGCTACGACTCCAGCACGTCGCGCTTATTCACCGGTCCCAACAATGACAATCGCATCCCCAACGTTGATCTGAACGGTTCGATCGGTTCGCACTTTGAGATCTCGAATTGGCCCTGGCATAACAAGGCGGATGACTATCAAGTCCGAGATGATCTTTCCTGGACCAAGGGCGCTCATCAATTAAAGATGGGCGGCAGCTGGGCTCTCTACAAGAAAGTTCAGGACCTGTTCGGCCAGACACAAGGCGCATTCAACTTTGACGGTACCTTCACCGGGAGTGATTTCGCCGACTTCCTGCTCGGAGATGCGAAGAGCTACACGGAACTCGCTGTGCAAGATCACGGTTTCTGGAACAACGTTTCATGGGCTGCCTATTTCCAGGACAACTGGCGCGTCAACCGGAATCTAACACTGAACCTGGGCGTGCGCTGGGATGGTGTGCCCCATACCTATGAAGCGAACAACCGCATGGGGAATTTCTATCCGTCACTCTACAATCCCGCCGACGCCGCTGTCATGTTGCCGGATGGGACGATCAGTGCGAGTAGCCCCGGCCTCGGCAGAAGCCCGAACCCGATTCTCACCGGCGTTCCGCTTTATCTCAACGGAATCGGCACTCCCGGTCAGAATGGCGTCCCCAAGGGCCTCGTCAATAACCACTGGCTGAACTTCGGTCCGCGGATTGGTTTTGCCTACGACCCGATCGGCAATGGCAAGACAGTTGTGCGCGGCGGATTCGGAATCATGTACGAGCGCATTCAGGGCAACGACATGTACAATGCGGGACCCAATATTCCTTTTAGTCTGAATGTGACCAACAATAGTGTCACGCTCGCCGATCCTGGCGTTTTATTGTCGACCGGTACTGTTGCGGCGCGGCCGATCAATCCGGCCAGTATCACTGGAATGGCGGTCGACGAATACAAGCAGCCCGCGAGTTACCAGTACAGCGCGGGGGTGCAGCGCCAATTGAATTCCAGAACGGTGCTCTCAGTCGCGTACGTCGGAAACCAGAACCGTTATCAGAATGACTATCGGGAAAGAAATCTCCCCAACGAGAGCTACCTGGCAGCCCTCGTGGGAGGTGCTCAGTACAATACGGCACCCGGCTTGCCCTATCCGGGCTTCCATTCGATCAATCTTTCGACGAATGAAGCGAATACGCACTACAACTCGCTGCAGGTCGATCTCACGTCGCACGTACGCGATCTGACTCTGCGAGCCTACTACACCCTCTCTCGCGCGATTGATCCGACGAACGCCGGAAACGGTGGTGGCGACTTGGGGAACGTTTCCAATCCGTACCTCGGGTGGAGATATGACGAAGGTCCGAGTGGGTACGACCGCACACACAATGCAGCCGTAAACTTCATCTACGACATCCCCTTCCTGCGGAACAGTTCCAACCGCTTATTGAAATCCACAATCGGTGGTTGGGAAGTGTCCGGTATTGTGACCATTACCTCCGGACTGCCAATTAATCCGCAACTGACCGGCGGCCAGAGTGGCAACGGTTTGCCGAACGCCACCAACCGTCCGGACCAGGTCGGCAGCGTCTCGTATCCTCACACGGCTGCCGAGTGGTTCAACATCAATGCGTTCGCGAATCCAGCGGTGGGTGGCTGGGGCAATGCGGGGCACAACTCTCTCCGCGGCCCCGGTCGCGAGAATTGGAATCTGTCGCTGTTCAAGAGTTTTGTCATCAATGAAGCTCGAGGCAGCCGATTCGAACTGCGAGCGGAGAGCTTCAATACATGGAATCACACCGAATTCAATCAGGTCAGCAATGCGCTCGGATCGAGCAATTTTGGCCAAGTAACAAGCGCGTTCGATCCACGAGTCTTTCAACTTGGGGCCAAGCTATATTTCTGACCGATTCATCGACTTGCCAGCCGGCCCGCGAACACAGAACAGCGTGTAAGCGGGCCCTTTTTATGTTTTGTTGACGCCCCGGTCGATTTAGGAATTGTTGGATACCATTCCGCTTTGTCATCCTGATGGCGCCGTTTTTTGGCGCCGTAGGACCGATGTAACTCTGCCTGCAGTATTCATGCGGCCGGGGACTGTATAGGTCCTCCGGCCTGCAAAAAACGCAGGCTATCAGGATGACACCCAGTGGTTATGTGTACTTGATTCTTGACAGTCGTCATCAGCGACCACTATGTTTCGCTGGCGATGAAGAAAACGCCGTCCGGCATTGTGCCGATTATCCGCATTGACCGTCGCGCCGCGGAGCCATTGCATCGGCAAATTTACAGCGCTTTTCGCAACGCGATTGTGGAGCGCACCTTGCGCCCGAATGATCGAGTACCTTCAACTCGCACATTGGCGCTGGAATTAGGTGTGTCCCGGATACCAGTTCTGAATGCCTACGCCCAGCTATTGGCGGAAGGATATTTTGAGAGCCGCGTCGGCGCCGGTACCGTGGTCTCCACGACACTGCCTGATCAGGTTGCGATGCCACCGCGCACTTCGGCGTCGCCAGGGCCGCAATGCGGACCGCGCCCGATTTCCGACGCTTGTGCGGCCTTGCCCTCGATGCACGCCGTCATCCCTTGGCTCGGAGCGCGTTGGGGAGCATTCAGTCTTGGGCAACCGGCCCTCGATCATTTGCCGCACAAGATTTGGTCGCGGTTGGTGGTGCGACACTGCCGCCGCCAGAATCTTGCCTCCTTGCATTACGGGCACCCGATGGGATCGATAGACCTTCGAAGAGCCATCGCAACCTATCTCAGGACCGCGCGAGGTGTGCGTTGCGAACCTGAGCAGGTAATGATCGTCAGCGGTTCCCAGCAGGCGCTGGAGATTGCTACCCGGGTCCTGCTTGACCGGGGTAGCCGCGTATGGCTGGAAGAACCCGGATATCGCTTCGCCCGAAACGTCTTCACCCTGAATGGGTGCCGTATCGTCCCGGTTCCGGTAGACCACGAAGGCTTGAATGTCGCCGCCGGCATCGAACGATGCCGCAACGCTCGGGCAGTCCTTGTAACGCCTTCTCACCAGTACCCGCTCGGTGTGACGATGAGTGCTTCTCGCCGTCTGCAGCTTCTCGAATGGTCATACAAGTCGGGATCATGGATCATCGAGGATGATTATGACAGCGAGTATCGCTTCGACAGTATGCCGATTGCTTCTCTGCAAGGCCTTGACCGCTGCTCACGCGTGGTATACATCGGAACGTTCAGCAAAGTGTTGTTTCCATCATTGCGTTTGGGATACGTCGTAATCCCGCCAGATCTGATCGACCCCTTCCTCGCTGTTCGAATTACGATCGAAATCTGTCCGCCGCCTTTTCTACAGAAAGTTCTCGCGGACTTCATCGAAGAAGGCCACTTCTCACGCCACATCCGCAGAATGCGTCTGCTGTATCGGGATCGTCGCAGCGCGCTGCTCGAGAGCCTGAAGAATGAACTCGACATCCCGTTCGACGTAAAAGGTGAGCAGGCCGGGCTTCATCTTTCTGTCACGCTGCCTCGCGGTTTTCGCGACCACGACATTACCGAACGTGCGCTGCGAAACAAGCTTTGGCTCACGCCGTTGTCAACGTCCTATATGGAGCATCCGGCACCACAAGGACTCGTACTGGGTTTCAGCAATGTATCCGTCACCGAGATACCAAAAGCAGTCAAGAAGATGAGGGAGATTTTGCACACCAAGAAATAGAAGACGAGCACAAACCCCCGGCTCAACGAGGGGCTGGTCCCTATAATTGCAGAGTCATGCGCCTGCTTTCCGCGATCCGATGGCTCTTTGGCACGCCGGTTGGGGCCGAACATCGTTTCATTCCACGCTGGATTTTCCTTCGCTGTCTGGGCGCAATCTATTTCTCAGCGTTCTTCTCACTTGCGTTCCAAATTCGTGGCCTGATTGGTCCAAACGGAATTTTGCCGGCGGGAGATTACCTTCAGGCCGTGGCTCACTCGCTCGGCTACGGGCAGCGCCTGTGGTACGCCCCTACCTTGCTTTGGTGGTCGAGTGGCGACGTGATGTTGAACGTGCTCTGCTGGGCCGGGATGATCGCGTCCATACTCCTCGTATTCAACCTGTGGCCGCGCGGCATGCTGTTTGTGTGCTTCATTTGCTTTCTCTCGTTTGTATCTGCAGCACAGGATTTCTCGAGCTATCAATCTGATGGGATGTTGCTGGAAGCTGGATTCATCTCCCTGTTTCTTGCGCCGCCAGGTTTGCTTCCAGGTTTGGGGACTACCCATCCTCCGTCTCGTGCCAGTCTCTTCCTGCTGCAATGGGAGTGGTTTCGTATCTATTTCGAATCGGGCATGGCGAAACTTTTGAGCGGCGACCCCGAGTGGCGCCATTTCACCGCCATGGATGAGTACTACCAGAATGGCCCATTACCCACGTGGATTGGCTGGTATGTGCAGCATTTGCCGCACTGGTTTCACGCCACGACCGCTGGTGCAACTTTGGTTCTGGAGTTGGGAATTGTATGGATGCTTTTTCTTCCGCGGCGATGGAAGATCGTCTGCTTCTTTATTGTGACTGTGTGGGAAATTCCGGTGATTCTGACCGCAAACTACACCTTCCTCAATTATCTGGTACTCGTGCTCGGTGTCCTTTTGCTCGACGATCGGTTTCTAGAAGGAGTCTTACCGCCAAAATGGAAGCCGCACTCCGTTGCACCCGCATTAGACCGCACGTCCCCGGAGGAATTGCCAAACAACACGCTCCAGCGAATCTGGAATGTCACAATGTTGGCTGCAAGTTCATTAATGCTGGGGTGGATATTCTACGCGAGCACGGCAGCGATGCTTGCAAATTACCATCTTCCAATGGCTCCCGTGGTCGCAATAGAACCATTTCGTATTGCCAATCGATATGGCCTTTTTGCTGTGATGACTCGCGGACGATATGAAATCGAATTCCAGGGATCGAATGACGGAGTGAATTGGTTGCCTTATCCATTTAAGTACAAACCACAGGAACTGAACGAAGCGCCACGAATCTACGCCCCCTATCAGCCGCGGTTTGATTGGAATTTGTGGTTTGCTTCCCTGGGATCATGGCGTGAGTATCCGATCGTGGCGAATACAGAAGTTCTGCTGTTATCCAACGACAAGGACGTGCTGAATCTCTTTGCTGCTAACCCGTTTCCCCAAGGGCCACCGCTCCAGGTTCGTGCACTGATCTGGCAATACTGGTTCACCTCGATGGCAGAGAAGCGCACCACTGGGGTGTGGTGGAGGCGAGAATTGCTCGGTCGTTACGCGCCGAGTCTGAAGAGAATGCAAGATGGCAGAATCGGAGTTTTCGAATGGCCCGACGTGAGGCCGAGAGACTGAGCGAGACGTTACTAATAGAGATTCTGAGAACGACAACCTGGCTAACGAAGGCTGTTTGATCGTACCGCGCGAAAAGGGTGACACCGTCCAACCCCGATGGCAAAACATGGCAAAGCGTTGGTAGTTGGAGCAGGCCCAAATGGGCTAGCTGCCGCGATCGTGCTTGCCCAAGCAGGATTAGAGGTTGAAGTATTCGAAGCGGAGCCATCGCCGGGCGGCGCCGTGCGCTCGATGGGACTTACGCTTCCGGGATTCCTGCACGATTTTGGATCTGCGGTCTATCCGCTTGGCGTTGGATCACCTTTTTTCTCTTCGTTGCCGCTGGAAGAACATGGTTTGGAATGGATCCATTCGCCCGCCGCTCTTGCTCATCCACTCGACGATGGCACAGCGGCCCTCTTGGAACGTGATCTTGACGCTAGCGATACCTGGCTCGGGCGGGATGGACGTGCCTGGTGTGCACTCATGCAGCCCTATGTCCAGCGGTGGCAAGCCTTCGCTCCGGAAGTGCTGCGTCCAGTCCTCGCCATTCCCAAACATCCGTGGCTGATGGCGCGTTTTGGTGTGAATGCTTTGCGCTCGGCAAAATCAATTGCTCGTCGCTTCTCCAGCGAACGCACGCGCGCACTTTTCGCTGGCCTGGCCGCGCATTCGTTTCTGGCTCTCGATGAACCACTCAGCGGCGCCTTCGGCCTTTTGATGGCTATTTCCGCCCATGCAGTCGGGTGGCCCATTGCACGCGGAGGATCTCAGTCACTCACCAATGCATTGTGCGGTTACTTGTCGACGCTCGGCGGAACAGTAAGAACTTCGTCGCGAGTAGCGTCAATCGAATCGCTGCCTGACTGTGACGTGATTCTGTGTGATCTTTCTCCACGCCAGCTTCTCAGAATTGCCGGTTGCCAATTGTCCGATAGTTATAAGCGTGAATTGGAACACTTTCGTTTTGGCCCCGGTATTTTCAAGGTCGATTATGCCTTGAACTCGCCGATTCCTTGGCGAGCCCCAGAATGCTTACGCGCGGCGACTGTCCACTTAGGTGGGAGCTTCGAAGAACTTGCTGAATCGGAGTCTGCAATGCGGCAAGAGAAACACTCGGATCGCCCATTTGTTCTCTTCGTCCAACCAACGTTGTTCGACCCCACACGAGCACCCGCTGGCAAGCACACTGCTTGGGCCTATTGTCATGTGCCAAACGGATCGAACGTCGACATGCTTCCGAGGATTGAAGCTCAAATTGAGCGCTTTGCTCCGGGTTTCCGCGAGACAGTGTTGGCGCGCCGCGTATGGTACTCCACAGACCTCGAAAGTACAGACGCGAACCTCATCGGTGGCGATATCGGAGGCGGCGCAATGGATATCCGCCAGATTCTCTTTCGACCCACATGGCGGCAATATGCGACGTCAGCAGAGAAAATCTATATCTGCTCTTCATCCACTCCGCCAGGAGGCGGTGTCCACGGAATGTGCGGCTATCATGCGGCCAAGATGGCTCTTACCCGGCTTTCGCTTGCCAAGCCACGTTAACTAAAGACAAATTCCCTTCTTCCCTGATGAGAGATCCGAAGCCGGCACTTTCCCCTTGAAGTTCTCCATTGCACGGCTGACAGATTTGCCAGTTCTTAGCAGTAATGCAGCCTCCTACACTCGACACATCTAGTTGATCTTTGCAGCGTTTCTTACTCTCGTTCTGCTGCTAAACCCGCAAGTCGAACGGCGCACTAATGGGCATGGCAAACGGAGTGATTAATCGGCAGATTTGCATCGCAGGTCATAAATCGGCACGCGCGCCAGCGTGAAGCGTCGTCCTCTCGGAGTTGAAATAATGATCCGAACACTTTTCGAGCAGCTGTTGTCCTTGGCATTGTGCTTTGCCCTGACCATTACCGCGTCCGGAATCAACATCAACTCCCAATCGTCGGATGAAGGATCAGCCGGTGCTGGACAAAGCGCGCCGCAGACGCCAGAACAACTGCAAGCTCTCGTAGCGCCAATCGCTCTTTATCCGGATGCGCTCGTGGCGCAGATACTCGGGGCCACAACGTTTCCGGATCAAGTCGCGGTCGCGAACTATTGGCTGCAGCAGCATAAGAGCCTCACTGGAAACGCTCTGATGCAGGAGGTCAACGGGCAGTCTTGGGACGCGAGTGTGAAAGCCCTGACGCAATTCCCAACGGTACTGAATAACATGGCCAACAATTTGAGTTGGACCTCTTCGCTCGGCGAGGCCTACCACAACCAACAATCGGATGTGATGGCTGCCATTCAGACGTTGCGTCACCAAGCCCAGGCGGCGGGAAAACTGAACTCGGGTTCACAAATTAAAGTTGTTCAACAGTCGCCGCAGACCATCGTGATTGAACCCGCGAATCCCCAGGTCGTTTATGTTCCGCAATACGATCCTGCAACGATTTACGGCTATCCTTACGTCACTCCCGGGTACAGTGCCGGCGATGTGGCTGCAGCTGGAGTTATCGGCTTCGGCGCAGGAATCGCAGTCGGTGCATTGATGGACGGTGGCGGGTGCTGCGGATGGGGATGGGGCGCATGGGGATGCAATTGGCACGGTGGCGCAGTCGTTTACAACCATAACAATTTTTACGGAAACCCTGCTTGGCACGGAGGCTACTACAACGGCGGATACCATCCTTACAACAACGCATACAACCGAAACGCTGAGAACAATTTCCGGAACAACGGCAATACTTATAACCGAAACGTAAATCGGAATACTGCTAATTTCAACCGGACAGGTGCACAAGCAGGCGATCGACTCTCCGGCTCGAATTCCTGGGCACAACACAACAATCTCGGCAGCCATTCGGGCGCGTTCAGCGGCCTGGGTGATCACTCGGCCGGCTCATTCGGTGATCGCGGAGGCTGGGCGTCGAGAGCCGAAAGCAGCCGTGGCTGGGGAAGCATGTTACACAGTGGATTTGGTGGCGGCCGCTTCGGAGGTGGCCGTTTCGGTGGTGGTGGCTTTGGCGGCTTTCATGGCGGGTTCCGTCGCTAATGTTCGAAACATTCTCATTTATCAAGGTCTGAAGCCGGAGGAATCTTCTTTATGCTGCAGTTAACTGGGTGCCACAAGAATTCCGCAGCTCATCTCTGGATTTTGGGTGTGCTGGTTGCTATGAGCATGTTGACCGCGTCGTGCAACAAGTCCGAGAAAAGGACAGCTGAAAAATCCGCTCAGAAAACTTTTGCCACACCCGCCGAGGCAGGTGCAGCCCTGCTGCAAGCAGCCAAATCCGGAGATCAGACTGCCCTGCTGGAAGTCTTTGGCCCCGACGCCAAGGAAGTCCTCTTCACGGGAGATGCGACCAAAGACAAAGATCATCTGCAGGATTTCGTTGCCGCTTACGGTCAGATGAACCGCTGGGGCGCCATCAAGGCAGGCGCTCAGGTTCTCTATATTGGCGCCGACAACTATCCCTTCCCGATTCCGCTCGGTCAGAATTCTGATGGCCGCTGGTACTTTGACACCGCCGCCGGCAAAGACGAGATTTTGGCTCGCCGTATTGGCAAAGGCGAGTTATCGGCGATCGCCGCGCTCGATGCCCTCGTCAATGCGGAACGGGACTACTTCAGCCAAACTCACGATGGCGATGGGACGAAGCAATACGCCCAGAAATTTGTGAGCGACGACGGTAAGCAAAACGGCTTGTACTGGCCTGTTTCGCAAGGGGAAACTCCCAGCTCGCTAGGCGCACTGGCTGAATTTGCAAAATCTTTGGGCTATACCAATGCGAACGGAAAACCTCAACCGTTTAATGGCTACTATTTCCAAATCCTGGATAGGCAGCGAGATGAAGCAACCGGCATAACAAAAGATTACGTTGTCGACGGGAAGATGACTCGCGGATTTGCAATCATGGCTTATCCGGCCGAATACCGCAATTCGGGCATCATGACGTTTATCGTCAACGAGAACGGTGTAATTTATCAAAAGGACTTGGGAGACAAAACCCAGGATGTTGCGGTAGCCATGGCAGACTACAATCCCGGAGACGGCTGGACCCGCGTAGTCGAAGAGGAGCCCCAATACGTTGCTAAAAAAAGGTGAGACTAAACGTCTCGATCCTGCGCGAAGTTTCGACGCGGTGCTGCCTTTCTCAACAGGAATCACGCTCTATTTGGCAGGACGAGAATGGACCGATGACCAGACTTGCCAGCCATAAAGCGCAAGATTCACCATGCAGACGAGCATACCGACGGTTACCAAAACCGTGATGGAGATATCCGGATACACAAGCCGGTCAAGATAGTGCAGCAGAAATCCTCCCTGATAGGGCTCGACACCGGCCCTGGCCTCAAGCCAGTTCTCCAACAGGGTCAAGGGGCATGGCCAGGCCGTCAGTTCAGTCAGAATTCCCCAGATTAGAGACGCGACGTGCAGCGCGCGAAGAACGGGGCGGTTTCGCGTAACCAGCGCCCCGAAGATCACCCACAGGATGAACAATATGTGCAAAAGCAGGACAGCCACTGAAAGCGCGATATAGATATTCGCGGCCACGATGACAGCGTATATCCTTCGGGATGCAATTTGCACTCGCGAGTTAGTTTGTATGTGCGAGGCTCCTGAGATCTCCGGCCGCTTTAATCGCAATGAGTCCGAAGCCGCGGTCCGAAGCTTCCTTTTGCAGCGCCTCGAGGTGATTCCGAGCAGTAGCTCGGTCCCCGAGATTGACTTCGATCTCTGCAAGAGCGAGTCGAGGTTCTAATTCGTAAGGAACAAAGCCCAGGCGCGTTGCCTTCATGGCGATTTCCTCAAATGATTTGGCCGCATCGTCTCTGGCGGAACCACCTGCGACGGCCTGTACTCGGGCCGCCGAAATGGCCACTATCAACTCGGCTTCCCGGTCACTACACTTTGACAGGTAATCTGCTGCCTCTTGAGTAGCTTTGCGAGCCTCCAACAGATCCCCCTCACGCAATAACACCTGCGATAAGACAGCATAGGCCAGGGCCGCATCGCGGGCTGCCTTCTCTCGAACGAACTCCCGCACCGCGTCCTTGGCCGCCGATTCAGCCTGGTCGAGTTTCGCTTCATCCAGAAGCAATTCGGAATAGGTGACGCGGGCCCGCGCCGCGCTCTGCTTGTCTCCAATCGCAACGAAGCCCGCTACCGCACGAGACTCGGCGTCGCTAGCTTCGTCTGTGCGACCCTGCAGTCGCAACGCCCTACCCAGGTTCGACAGAGCAATGGCAGCCTTACTCTGGTCCCCCAGCCGATCACAAATCTGGACTGCCTGCTGGGAAGTTCGTATCGAGCCATTGTCGTCTCCCAATGCGAGCAGAAGCGCACCAAGGGCTCCCTTCGTAAGGCAAACTCCATTTTCATGGCCCACTTCAGCATAGATGGCCATCGATTGCTCGTAATCCTGGCGCGACTCAAGCAGATAGCCAAGCGAGAACAAGACATCACCCAAATCGTCTAACTCATTCGCCATGCCGAGTTTATTGCCGATCTCGCGATAGATGCCAAGAGCCTGCTCGTACTTGCGCTTGGCGTTGATCGAGTCTCCTTCATTTTGTTTCACGATCCCTTCAAAATTGATGCTCTGGGCCAAGCCTCTTCGGTCCCCAGCTTTAGCGAAGATGCCCTCCGCTTCCGCCGCTGCTGCCGCTGCCTCCTCAGAGCGCCCTAAGTTGCCGAGCGCCCATGCTTCATCGACACGTGCTTGCGCCAGTAGAAGCAAAGATCCAAGTGCGCGCGCTTTCTCTTCCGCCCGTTTTGTATGGGCCAAATCTCCCTTGAAGTCTCCAAATGATTCAGCTGCTCGAGCCATCGCCAGATCGATACGCGCATCCTCTCCCAAAGGGGCGGACAGCCTCTGCAGAGTACCCAGAGTCTCTATCGCATCCTTAGTTCTTCCGTTGTTGAGTTGTGCGTCGGCAAGGGCGAGCCCGTAATCCAAGCTGTCCGGAAAAAATTCAAAGAGAGCTCGATAGATCTCTACCGCTTTGCCCCAATCTTTCGACATTGCGTGATAACGAGCTTCGACCAGAAGACGGTCGGCGCGGGAAAGATGCGATGACAGCTCGAAAGCGCTTTTGGCTTCAGCTCGAGCCATTTCGTCATAACCTAGACTCGCCCAGGCAGTTGCTAACGCAGAGTGGGACAAGGCAAAAGTCGGCTCCGCGGCGATCGCATCCTTAAAGAAATTCTGAGCGCCAAGGGCGTTGAAAACCCTGAGTGCCTCAAGACCTTCCGAATACAGTCGAGCTGCCTCATGGCTTGAAGGCACCGCAACGGCCACTTCCGCAGCTTCTGAACTGCTGACTGGCTGCAGTCCAAGCGCAGACCGCAATGTCTCCCCGGCCCTCATAACCAGGTCGAACAAATGCGCTTCCGTGCCAGTTTCAGACACGGCTTCGAGAATGTTTCCTGTGCGAACGTCCTGGAGACGAAGATCGAGACGGACTTGCGCATCGGCACTGCTGCCCAGTACGGCATAAGATCCAACCACTACAAGGTCAGTAGAGAGATTCTT
Source organism: Candidatus Sulfotelmatobacter sp. (assembly GCA_035264195.1). Taxonomy (GTDB): domain Bacteria; phylum Acidobacteriota; class Terriglobia; order Terriglobales; family Acidobacteriaceae; genus Sulfotelmatobacter. Next base: position 21,988 of record DATFQQ010000271.1, read on the forward strand.
GCCGACACGGTCCAGAGTCTCGGAGCTCAAACTACCTATGTCCAGAGGCGACAGTTCTATTTTCATCCGGGCAACATCCTCGGACGGAATCAATCGCAGGCGTCCGCCAGCAGATAACTGCGTCGTCAGCCAGTCCGAGAGAGCCGTTGATACCCAACCTTCCTCGGATTGCCCCGACAGATTCTTGAAACCTAGGACGGCAACCGAGCGCCTCGCGGCAAGCACAGAAGGGGTTGGGGCGGCCGAGCGACTCTCGACGTAATAGACCGAAGCCGAGCCTGTGGCAAGGATAAGAATACTTGCGGCCATCCATCGGAAAGAAAGCAGGTTCTGCACCGGTTTTGACTTGGTTTCTGAGGCTGGCCGACTAGGACCGATGGAATTGTGAATTGAACCGTTTGCCGCCGCTTGTTCCGGGTGGTGCACTATAACGGGCGCAATAAATCGATACCCGCGCCGATGGAGCGTCTCGATGTAACGAGGCGTCTCGGCAGAATCGCACAGCGCCACTCGGAGCTTGTTCATCGCCCGGTTCAGGCCTCGGTCGAAATCAACGAAGGTGTGGTCAGACCACAGGGTGTGCCGCAACTCGTCGCGGGTGACGACTTGACCAGGGTGCTGGAGCAATAGGACGAGAAGGTGGAATGGCTGGTCTTGAAGTTTGATGCGGAGACCGTTTTTGCGCAGTTCACCCGCGCAACGATCGACTTCGAATGTTCCAAAGCGGAAAGAAATAGCAGGGCTGGCTTCTGGCATGGGGGTGCCCTCTGGAGAGTGTGCTGAACATTAGCACGTGCCATTCGCCACTATCAAGATCAGTAGATTCATGTAGGTGAAATGGTGGGGAAGCCCATCTGGGTTGCGGAATGGGTTGCCGAAGCTGGGGATTGTTTCATGCAAACCGTGCCGCATGTGCGACTTGCATGCATACAAAAAGAGAACGCAGAGACGCCTTGATCTTGGTCGGCAAAGCGGGTGTTAATTCCCCGATTTCGAGAACGGAGACGTGTCTATGCGCAGAAGATCGGGACGGTCAGCGCTTTTGGCTTTCGCTGCGTTAATGATTTTTGCTTCCCCCATTTCCAGCTTCGCCCAGTATCACGTAAACGGAACCATTACTGGAACCGTGACCGATCCTTCTGGCGCAGTCGTTGCAGGCGTAAGGGTGACGGCAACCAACATTGCGACCAATACGGCTCAGTCCACTGTTACGAATTCCTCTGGAGTCTACCTGTTCTCCGACATAGCACCGGGGAACTACACGGTGTCCGCAACAAAAGAGGGATTTCGAACCTGCGAAGGTAGTGGGGTGGTATTGGAACCGTCCTCAACTCGCACCTTCTCTTGCTCTCTGCAGGTTGGGCAGACTACGGAAACGGTTTCTGTATCCGCTGGCGCACTGCAGGTTCAGACCGATACTTCTCAACTCAATTCGGTCATCAACTCAACTCAAATCGAACAATTGCCGGACAACGGCCGAAACTTCGCCAACTTCTTGGCCTTGGAACCGGGTGTCGCGGGAATTAGTTTTGATAGCTTCAATTCGATGAACATCTTCGCTACCCAAGGCGTATCGGTGAACGGTCTTCGGGACAGCGACAACAACATTTTGATTGAGGGTGTTTCATCGCAGCGAACCAGGGACAACGCGGCCACGACGGCAGCCCCAGCGCTTGACGCGATCGGCGAGGTCAATATCGTTTCCACCGGGTATATGCCGGAATATTCCCGCGGCGCAGGGGCCCAGATCGTCGTGCAACTGAAATCTGGAGCCGACCATTATCACGGAAGCCTTTATGAGTACAACCAAAACACCGCCTACGACTCGGCAGCGAATTCTGCTCTCGGTACGCAAGGCAACCCCGCTGGCAAGATCAATTGGAACAATTTCGGGGGTACCTTCGGTGGACCGGTGCCCGGAACTCACAAAAAGCTATTCTTCTTTTTCTCAGAGGACATCACTCGCCAACCCGGAGCGAGCCCCAATAACGTGCACGTGCCCTCAGCATTCGCTCACCAGGGGGATTTCAGCGAGTACTGTGCCGCCAACATCGCATGTCCTACGGTTCCAGCATTCCTCGCAGGGCAAAGTGATCCCAATACAGGCCAAGTCTTGGTTCAGGGGCAACCCTTTCCGAATAACACGATCGCCAAGGCCTTCTGGAGTCCGAACGGCGCGGCTTTTATGGGTGTGTATCCGATGCCTAACATAGCCAGCGGAACAGTCGCGAATGGACAGAATAACTTCTACTATCTCTCGCAGAATCCCAACAACAATCACACAGAAAGCCTCAAGGTCGATTACATCATTGACAAGTTGAAATCCCACTTGGCGGTCTCGCTGCGGCACTACCGCACTGACTCTTTCTCCGACAACTTTGGAAACAGCCCCCAGCTACTCAACTGGAACATTCAGGAACCCGAACGCGGCGCGACCATTGATTTCGCCACAACGTTCAGTCCAACGCTGGTCAACGATCTCACGATTGGATCAACCGAAGATATCGTTCATGTACACCTCTCGCCCGGCGCTCTAGGCGACGGCCTAAACCGTTCCTCAGTGAACATTAACTATCCCTATATTTTCGGCGATGCAAGCAAAGATGTAGCTGGAAAAACTCCCACCATTAACTTCGGTGGACCAAATAGCGATATCGACTCCTTCAACTCGCTGACAGACGCGTACCCGTCCGGTAGCGTTGGGAAGATTTTTCAATTTTCCGATACGTTGACCAAGACTGTCGGCAAACACATTCTCAAATTTGGTGCTTGGGTCGAGCAGGACGGCGAAAACGATAATGACCAATTGATTATCGGTGGTCAGAACCTGAACGGTACGTTCACCTTTGCGGCGACGAACAATCCGCATTCGACCGGACTGCCGCTCGCCGATATGCTTCTCGGCGCTTTCGACAATTACGCCGAGTATGGATTTCGCAACCTGACTCCTTGGGTCGCTTGGCAGCAAGGATACTTCGCGCAAGACACATGGAAGATTACGCCGCGGTTGACAATCGAGGGCGGTCTTCGCTGGGATTATTTCCCAAATTATCACTCGCGTTGGTGCAACTTCTCGATGTTCAATCCGCTCGCCTATTCAACCCATCTGGGGACACAGCAGGTCATCGATTCCGCGACTGGTTTGGTGGCAGGCGGGAACTACTACAATGGCATCGCAATGCCGTGCCAGTCGCTCCCGTCCACTGCTTACGGTCATCTTGGCGTATTCGGAGAACAGTTCAACGCCTCGACGGCAAGTCTCATAAACCAGCAACTCATCGGGAATGGCATTATCCGCGGGTATCCTCCAACCATCCTCCCGAACCGATATCGCGCATTTCAGCCGCGATTTGGCTTCGCATGGGACCCATTCGGAACGGCGAAAACTACGATCCGTGGAAGCGCAGGAATCTTCTACAACCATGAGACTCTGAGCGATCAAACCCAAATGGGTAGAAATCTGCCCTTTCAGACCGGTGCTTCACTCAATAACGGAGACATCGATTGTCCCGGCAACGCCCAAACACCTTCCGGTCTCGGATGTTCTGGTTCAGGATCCGCGTTCGTCTCTGGTCCTGTAGTCCCAACTCTCACCAATGAGCAAGCTCCGATTCCGATCACGGGCCAGGACTTCAGGTCGCCCTTGCCCATCGTCTATAGCTTCCATTTCGGCGTGCAACATATGTTCCCGCAGAACACAATGATTGAAGTTGGATACGTGGGAACCGAGACTCGGCACTTTTCAGTGCTCGAGAATTTGAACGAGATGATGCCGGGTACCTTCGGAGACTGCACGCTCGGAGGCGGGTCAGTCAGTGCGACGAATCCAGCTCTTTGCGCGCCCGGATCGCCTTACATCTATAACAACGGGGCAACGGCAGGAACTGCAACCCAAGTTTCAACGATCGTTCCATATGCCGGGTTCTCAAACTCCAGCTTCACCTACCAAATCAACAATGCCAGTTCAGCCTACAACGCGCTGCAAGCCAGCGTGCGGCGCTCGATGACGAAAAACCTGATGTTCACTGCGGTCTATACATACGCAAATGCCCACGACATCGGCTCGCAGTTGCAGTCGTCAATCATTAACCACTACAACCCGGATTACAACCGCGGCAACCCAGACTGGCTCCAGCACCACAACTTTACGGTGAGTTACGTTTATCAACTGCCGTTTTACCAGAACATGCGCAATCTCCGGGGCCAACTGCTTGGAGGGTGGGGGCTGAGCGGAACCTTCATCATTCGGAGCGGTAGCACGGGTGGTCCGGGTGGCCAATTCACCGTGAATGACGCGGGTTCGGATTTGGCGGGAATGGGTGTGGACAATGGCCAACACGCACAGTTGGTGGCTGGCTGCGACCCGAATAGCGGGCCTCGCACCATAGCGAAATTCTTCAATACTTCTTGCTTTGTGATGCCCGCCCCGGGCACTCTCGGGAACGCGCCGAGGAACCTGATTTTCGGACCTCACTTCTGGATCTGGGACGCCGGGTTGCACAAGGACGGGCACATCCTCGAAGGTGAAAGACTCAACTATCAATTCCGTGCCGAAGCCTTCAATGTGCTCAATCACCCGATTCCAAACCAACTCGATACCGGAATCACAGACGGCACTTTTGGAGCGGTGACCGGCGTCTACAACAACAACGGTGATCAGCGCATCTTGCAGCTCGGCTTGAGATTGTTGTTCTAAGTCTGTTCTCAGGGTTGGCCGGCTGATGGTGGAGACGACAATCCGCTAGAGTGACAGGCGGACGGGAAAGAGAGTATTTTCGCAGAAATCTGGAAGTTAGAACCTTGCCATGTCCGTGGGTTCGAGGTCGCAAAAGGGATCCAAAAAACATCGCACATCAGCTTCGCTGCTGATGATCCTATTAGTGTCCTTGGGTCTCAGACACTTCTCCCTAGGTCAGGTGCTGCCGCAGCCCAATAAGTCGAATCAAGATCAAAGTTCGGAGCAGTTAGCGCGCACAGCAGGATCTTACGAGGATTTCCTTCGTGCCGGAACCGGCACACGGCAGAGCAGAGCTGAAGTCCAGGAGCGCCTCGGTGCGGTTTACTATCTGCAGCATCGGTATGCCGATTCGCTGAAAGTTCTTACAGCCGCACTGAATCCTGCTGACAATTCAGATACAAAGGAGAACGGTACCGCTCGTGGCTCACTCGTCGCCCAATCCTGGCTTGTGATGGGCCTCGATTACTCGGAACTCAACCAGCTTCCAGATGCAGCGAGGTCACTGCGACGCTCACTCGCAATACAACCCGACAGCGCAAATGCTAGGTTGGCTTTAGGCGACGTGCTCGCCCGCAGTGGTCGTATGACAGACGCCGAGGCCGAATACGAAGAACAAACGCGACGTACACCAGCCTTGGCGGATGCCTGGTACAAGTTGGGCCTCGTACATAGCCAGATTTCGGTCCAGATATCGCACGAGAGGACCGGGTCGGGCGAGGAAACCCTGATTCAACAGTTGATAGCCGAAGAACTGCTCGCCAAAGGCGACAATCTCAATGCTGCTCGAACGCTCTTTCACGTCGTTCGAAGTTCGCCCAGTCAGCCCGAAGTGCAGTCCGACCTCGGCACTGCGCTCCTGAGGCTTGGATATCTGAAAGCCGCCGCAGATCACTTCAATCAGGAATTGGCAGGCAATCCAGGATCTCCATCTGCAGCTTTGGGGCTGGTCCAGACCGCTGCGATGAGCGGACGCTGGGACGAAGTCGCGACCAAGTTGGAACAATTGAGTCGGTCAGAGCCCAAAGAGCTTCTCCGCCTTATGGAGTCTCCACCAGTTGGGATCGTGCTGCAAGCGTCAAGTAAAGGTGACTTAAACCCGCCGCCATCGTTTGGGCACTCGCCAGCCGGTCTCCTATGGGAGAGCTGGCTCAGCGATTCAGAGGTGCTCGCCCAAATCTCCCCAAAGTCAGATTCAGCTCTTGGGTGTGCCGCTAAGGCTGGGAAGGAGCCACAGCTTGGAGTCTGGATGACCGAACTCTGCTATTCACGGTTGATCGCTCAACTTAGACCCAAGACACAACTATCACCTACCGAAAAAGCGAAGCTCATTGAAGCTGAGTTCCGTCTAGGCCAGTACCGGACTGCTCTAAATGCAGTCACACAATTGCGTTCGATAGAGCCCAAAAGTGGATGGGCACTCTATTGGCTGAGCAAAACTCATGACGCGATGGCCGAAGAATGCTTTTTGAAGGTGGGCTCGCTGAACCCGGGCTCTGCTCGCGTCCATCAGATGCTTGCGGAACACTACACCAAGCTTGGGGATGATCCAAGAGCCAAGTCAGAATTTCAGAAGGCCATTCGGCTCGCGCCCCAATCTCCCGATTTGTATCTCGGCCTAGGAACCGTTCTTTCGCGCGTCGGCGAGTTTTTCGAAGCCGAGAAAGAGCTTAAGACCACAATCGAGATTTCTCCAAAGTCAGCCTTTGCGCACTATCAGCTAGGACATGTTTACGTTCAGCAAACCCGTTGGACAGATGCGATCGCACAGCTTCAACAAGTTCCCGATGACGCGACTGTTCTTTTAAGTGCCCGGCTGGATTTGGCGAAGGCCGAATCGGAACTTGGCCAGACGGCTAAGGCAATCAAGGATCTTCAATCCGTTTCCGCGCTGGACCAGGACGGGGAACTATATTTTCGACTCGCAGTTCTCTACCGAAAAGTCGGTGATGACGTTCACGCACGCGACGCGCTTGCCACTTTCAAGCAACGGCGAGCCGCATCGTTGCAGACCGATAGTGAGGAACTCAGCGCACTCGAGAAAGAACAGGAGACGGGCCAAGCCGGCGCACTTCCGTTGGCTCAATAAATCTATGGGCGGCCGTCCTTTCAAATCCTTGCCCAGCCGCCGTGACTTCTTACGCCAGTCTTTGGCAGCACCGTGCTTTCTTATCCCGCTGTTTCGCAACGGAGCACTTGGGCAGCCCGTACTAGCTCCGAATCCTTGGTTCGCCGAGAACGCCGCCAAGGCTGGACTTGGTGCCTTCCATCACAGCTCCGGATCTGCAGTGAAAGATTATTTGGTCGAGACGCTCGGAAGCGGTGTCGCCCTCTTCGACTACAACAACGACGGACTGGTCGATGTTCTGCTTGTTAATGGATCGTCGTTTGAGCTGTTGGCGAATCCGAATTTACCTCGTCCTTCAAGCCGGCTGTTTCGCAACAACGGAGACGGCACTTTCACCGACGTCACGAAAGAGAGCGGGCTGCTGAACCAGGGCTGGGGGATGGGAGTAACCATTGGCGACTATGACAATGACGGCTTTCGCGACGTTTTCATCACCAACTTCGGCAGCAATGCGCTCTTCCACAACAATGGCGACGGGACCTTCACGAATGTCACAAAAGACGCCGGGCTAGAAGGTGGCAACTGGAGCACCGGTTGTGCCTGGGGCGACTACGATCGCGATGGACGACTCGATCTCTACATTTCCAGGTACGTTGATTTCGAAGTTGGCCGAATACCGAAGCCCGGCACAAATACATATTGCAACTATCGGGGCTTTCCTGTCGCATGTGGTCCTCGCGGATTGCCTGGGCTTCCGGACCTCTTTTACCACAATGAGGACCATGGGAAGTTTCGCGAAGTCAGTCGGGACATCGGCGTTAACGACACGATCAGGGGTTATGGCCTTGGGGTGATGTGGCTTGACTTTGACAACGACGGATGGCCGGATATCTTCGTCGCCAACGACTCGATGCCCAATTATCTATGGCGAAACAAAGGGAACGGCACATTCGAAGAAGTTGCCTTCGAGGCTGGCTGCGCGCTCAGTGCTGATGGAAGAGCCCAGTCAAACATGGGCATCGCCGTCGGAGACTACGATAACGACGGATGGCTCGATCTTTTCGTTACGCACTTTTCCGAGGATTACAACACGCTGTATCACAACAACCACGGAAAGTTTGAAGACGTTACCTTCGCCGCGGGATTGGGCACGGCGAGCTATCGGAACCTGGCGTGGGGCACCGGCCTTATCGATTTTGATAACGACGGGTGGAAGGAGCTTTTCGTCGCCAACGGCCACATCTATCCCCAGGCAACGGAAGCAGGTAACAGGTACTTTCAGCAGAATCAGCTTTATACAAATCTGCGCAACGGACGCTTTGCTTCAATCTCAGGAAGCGACAGTGGTCTTGAGGAAGCCCGCAGCAGTCGCGGAGCTGCCTTCGCTGATTTGGGCCCAGGCGGTCGGATGCAAGATGGTCGGATGAATGTCATCGTCAACAACATTGACAACGAGCCTTTCCTCTACGAGCCCGCTAGGAAATCGTCCGCCCATTGGGCGCGTTTCAAGCTAGAAGGCGTCAAGTGCAATCGAGACGCCATCGGTGCACGTGTGTCGATAACGGCTGGCGGGCTCATACAGATCGATGAAGTTCGGAGCGCCGACAGCTTCCTCTCCTCGAGCGATGTGCGCCTTCACTTTGGGCTCGGAGACGCTTCGCACATCGATCGACTAAAAATCTGCTGGCCCGACGGGACGTCAGAGGAACGGACCGAGCTCGTCGCTGACCGGGAACATACGATCCGTCAGGGAGGCGGTTCGTGATCGCGAGCCAAAGACGGTTCTTCGAAATCGGCCAAGTCCGGTCGCTTCTGGCCGTCATCGCTCTCTGCGCATCGTGCTCGGCCCAAATGGCGGGCTTTCCTGCCGATCAGCACCTCACCCTTTCGCGAACCGAAGCCAAGACACAGCCGCAACTAATCGCCGAACTGATGTCGGCGCGACAGTCAGACGAGAAACATCCTTCTGCGGAAAACGACCTTTTGCTCGCACGTGCTCTGAATGCGATTGGAGAGACAGACGCAGCGGCAAGGTTGTTCGATGGGGCGCTGACCAAGAATCCAAGATTATCCGATGCGTGGCTGGAAAAAGGTTACACCGAATCAGGTCGGGGAGACTGGTCCAAAGCGGCGGATTTGTTTCGCCGTGCGATAACTACCTCTCCCGGCAACGGTCCGGCGCATCTCGCGCTCGGTGAGATGCTGCTGCGCATGGGCGATTTCGACGGCGCTGCGAAGGAATTTAAAAAGGCCTCTGAAAGTAATCCAGGAAGTTGTGGTCCACATCAAGGGCTAGGTCTTGTTTACCTCCAGCAAGGCAAAGCAGAAGAATCTGAACTTGAATTTCGAACGGCTTTCGCAGCCTGCCCGACCTCCAGTCAGGCCCAGAAAGGCTTGGCGCGAGCTCTATCCTTCGAACACAAGTGGCAGGAAGCTGCTGCACTGCTCGAAAAGATCGCCGGCGCAAACCCGAATTCAAGGGAAGCAGTTTCCTCGCTGGCGACAGCGTTAGCGAGCCTGGGGGACAAAGCCGGATCGGAGCGCGAATTTGCGAGAGCTCGCGAGCTCTCGCAAAGAGAACTCATTGTGCTCAGAGCTAAAGGAGATCGGAATTGGGGAGTTTCTCTCAGAAGCGAGGGAAAGCTTCAGGATGCTGCGGTGGCGTTCCATCGCGCCCTTGAAGACGATCCGATTTTCTGCGACGCGCACGATGACATAGGCGAGATACTCTGGATGCAAAAAGATTTCGCAGGTGCCCTATCCGAGTTTCAGGCTGCGATCCAATGCGATCCCGGCTCACCCACGGCGCAAAACAATCTCGGAGCGGCGTTTCTTTACTATCGCCACGACATTGAGAGTGCGATCGAGCACCTGCGCGCTGCAGTCAACTCCAAACCCAGTTTCGCCTTAGCTCGTCTGAACTTGGGCAAGGCTGTGGCCGCAAAGCAGGACTTCTCGGCAGCCGAGCTTGAGCTTCGCGTGGCAATCGCAATTGCCCCTGATCTAGCGGCCGCCCACTTAAACTTGGGTTTGGCCCTGGCAGCAAAGGAAGGGAAAATGTCAGCCGACGCTCAAAAAGAATTACAAACTGGACTGCGTCTTGATCCCCGGCTTCGCGACTCGATCCCACAGGAATATGTGGCGCATTTACAGTAGTGTTAGCACCGGTTTCATTAAGAAAGTTTGGGAAGGGCACGGCGTCCAACCGTGCCGGCAGAGCGCACAAAGATGTGGGCTTTAGCCCAGATAGAAAACGTAGGACTTTTTTTTCTTTGTACATACCTGCAGTACTCGTGGAGACGAATGATGCGAAACCGTTCGACAGTTGCGATGTTTTTATTTCTAACCTCTTTTGTTGTGCTACGCGCGAATGCCCAAACGTCCGAAAAGCCCGATTTGACCAAAGAACCCACTCTATATGTGGTCGGTTACGCGCATCTCGACACCGAATGGAGATGGGAGTATCCCCAAGTCATCAATGAATACCTCCGCAACACAATGCAGGACAATTTCAAGCTGATCGAGAAATACCCGCACTACGTGTTCAATTTCAGCGGCGCAAATCGCTACCGTCTGATGAAGGAGTACTACCCAGCCGATTTCGAGAAATTAACGCAATTTGTGAAGCAGGGACGCTGGTTTCCGGCCGGTTCCTCGATGGAAGAAGGTGATGTAAACACACCCAGCGCCGAAACCATCATCCGCCAGATTCTCTACGGCAATGATTGGTTTCGAAAGGAGTTCGGCAAGGCGAGCGCTGAATACATGTTGCCCGATTGCTTCGGATTCCCCGCATCCCTTCCAACGATCCTCGCCCACTCTGGCGTGAAAGGATTCTCCACGCAAAAGCTGGTCTGGGGATCGTCTGCTCCTGCGGGCGGCCTCGAATCGCGCGAGAAAACCCCCGAGGGCACTCCTTTCAATGTTGGGGTTTGGGTGGGTCCTGACGGCGAGAGCGTGCTGGCCGGTATCAACCCTGGCAGCTATGATGGCGACGTCGACAGTGATCTCAGCAAGCTTCTACCCGCTGCAAAACCTGACACTGCGCTCGCCGATCTTCAGACCAAGGTTCACACTCTCCGCGCAACCTTAGAGCAGCAAGATCAAGCCAAACATATTACGGATCAGAATGCAGTCCGGGAATACATTCGCCTGCGTAACGAAATGCAAGCGCGGACCCGTGTTGATCAAGACTTGTCCCTTGACCGATACCAAAAAGATTGGGCAGCTCGCGTAGATCAGAATGGAAAAGTAAGTGGCGTCTTTACCGACTATCACTACTACGGTACCGGCGATATTGGAGGTTCTCCCCGCGAAGATTCCGTTAAACGACTAGAGGCGATCGTCACTAAGGGTTCTGCCAGCTTTCCGCCCGAAGACGAATACTATGCGCGGGGACAACCGACGCCGGCATGGCCGGAAGTGAGAGTGGGTGACGGCCCGGTTCACGTGATTTCCAGCAGTGCTGAACAGATGTTTCTCGATATCACTCCCACCGAAGCTGCTGGATTGCCGCGCTACACCGGCGAGATGGAACTCACGAATCACTCGGCTGGTTCGCTCACTTCCCAGGCCTACCAAAAGCGCTGGCTGCGGAAAGAAGAATTGCTGGCAGAAGCTGCGGAAGAGGCATCCGTCGCGGCCCAATGGTTGGGTGCGAGGTCCTATCCGCAACAGCGACTGAACGATGCGTGGACGCTTCAGATGGGTGGCCACTTTCATGATCTTGCCGCAGGCACCGCTACACCTCGCAGCTACGAATTTGCGTGGAACGATGACGCAATCGCTCTCAACCAATTTGCGGCTGTGCTGACGAATGCAACCGAAGGAGTCGCGGCTGCGCTAGATACCCAATCCAAAGGCGTTTCGTTGGTTGTGTTTAACTCACTGGGAATCCCGCGCGAAGATATCGTCGAAGCCAAGGTAGATTTTCCCGGTGGGATGCCGCAATCCGTTCACGTTGTGGCTCCGAACGGCTCTGAGATTCCCGCGCAGATCTCTGGCGATAAAATCCTCTTCACGGCACGCGTCCCATCCGTTGGATACGCTGTCTACGATGTACAGCCCGGAGCAGTCTCTTCCTCGTCCTCTCTGCAAGTCACCAACGATTCTTTCGAAAACGACTACTACCGTGTCCGCGTAAATCAAGACGGCGATATCTCCAGCATCTTCGATAAGTCCACAGGCAGAGAACTTCTCGCTGCCCCCGCTCGCCTCGCGATCTCTTACGACAATCCAAAACAGTGGCCGGCGTGGAATATGGACTGGGATCAGGAGCAGACCGCACCCCGCGCCTATGTCAGCGGCCCAGCGAAAATCCGCATTGTCGAGCAAGGCCCCGTTCGTGTCGGACTTGAGATTTCCCGCGAGACAGAAGGCTCCAAGTTCACGCAGACCATTCGTCTCTCTGCGGGAGACGCTGGAAAACGTGTCGAATTCGGAAACGTCATCGACTGGAACACGAAAGAAGCAAATCTGAAAGCTACCTTCCCCCTCACGGCTTCCAATGAATTCGCAACATACAACTGGGACATCGGGACCATTCAAAGGCCCACAGCACAGCCCAAGAAGTTTGAAGTCGCTTCGCATCAGTGGATCGATCTCACCGACATGCGCGATGAATTCGGAGCAACCGTCTTGACTGATTGCAAGAATGGCTCCGACAAGCCGAATGACAATACGATCCGTCTTACCCTGATTCGTACCCCCGGAGTGGCGGGCGGTTACCCCGATCAGGCAACTCAAGACATTGGTCATCACGAATTCGTGTATGGCATCGCCGGGCATGCGCATGGATGGCGAGACGGACAAACCGACTGGCAAGGCCAACGATTGAACCAGCCCTTGATTGCATTTGAAACGTCAAGTCACGCCGGCAGTCTCGGCAAAGAATTCCCCCTCGTCAAGATCGACAATCCGCGCATCCGTCTTCTCGCACTGAAAAAAGCCGAACAAAGCGATGAGCTGATCCTGAGAATGGTGGAACTCGATGGCAAGCCGCAATCTAAAGTTCACATCTCGTTGATGGCCCCGATTACCGCCGCTCGCGAAGTCAACGGTCAAGAGCAGCCACTAGGCTCCGCAACCGTGGAGAATGGTGCAATCGTAACTTCTTTCAGTGCTAACCAGCCGCGCACATTCGCTGTGAAATTGCAGTCTCCGGCGACAACAATTCCGCCGTTGAGATCGGCCCCTGTAAGCCTTCGCTATGATGCAGCCGTCGCAAGCAATGATGGAGCGCGATCCAGCGCAGGGTTTGATGGCAAAGGTGACAGCCTCCCTGCTGAAATGCTTCCCTCCGAAATCGCGTTCAATGGTGTGCAATTCCGCTTGCCTACCGCGAAAACTGGGGTTCAGGATGCGGTAATCCCAAAAGGCCAGACAGTTCAGCTCCCAAGTGGCTCTTTCAATCGCTTGTACATCCTCGCGGCATCCGCAGATGGAGATCAGAAAGCCAACTTCGATGCAGGTGGAAAAAGTGTCGAACTCAACATCGAGGACTGGGGTGGTTTCATCGGCCAATGGGACGATCGTCAGTGGAGTTCGATTGATTCTGCCAATGACAAGTACGGCGACATGACCGGGATCAAACCCGGCTATATCAAGCGGGCAGACCTCGCATGGTACTGTTCTCATCACCACGACGCCGCGGGGAAAAATGTCGCGTACGCCTATTCGTATCTCTTTGCCTATGGCATTGACCTGCCTCCCTCTGCCAAGGCTCTCAAGTTTCCCAACAATCCAAAGATACGAATCCTTGCAATATCAGCCGCTGACGGGAATCCGGAAATTAAGCCCGCGCAGCCTCTCTACGATGAACTCCCGCGGGTAGCTTCACATTAAAACGAGCACGCAATGTCGTGCTGAGCGGAGCCGGAGTTCAGCGAGGCGGAACTCCGGCGGAGTCGAAGCATCCCTACCCTTGGAACGGTTGCCGTGGGGTAGGGGCCTCGCTCGAAAGGACAGTTGAGCAAAAATCACGAACCTTGGACTACCGAGTGCCATGCCCCTAGCCCCAGCGCGGCTGCTCATCAAGGCCGATGCCCAGGGCCGTCTTGCCGACCACTTCATGTGTGAGAAAACTGTTAGCCGGATGAATTCGCCCAAGCCGCGCGTCGCGGAGAAGCCGTTCATACCCCGCGGAGCGGAATATTCCACCTCCTCCGGCGATATCAAGGCCAAGGTCTACAACACGCCAGGATCCCTCGACCGCATGGTACTTGGCAGCGAAGATTTTCGAAGGCCACTCCGCGCCATAGTCCACCCCATGTGACCAGTCTTCTGCAATCCGATCCAGGTGAGGCCCAATCGATTCAAGCTCGATGACCATCTTCGCGATGGCGTGCTGGATTTCGGGATGATAGGCCATCGATCGCGAAAGGGCCATCGAGCTTTTGGTCTTCGCGGCCGCAATGCTCTTATCCAGTGCGCGCTTGGCCAACCCGTAATAAGTGTTCGCGAAACCCATCAGGGCCCAGGCAAACACCGCGAGAACGAAGGCGTCGACTCCGGCGCCACCCGCCGGCACCACGCGCGCCACATATCGATCAGGAATGAACACGTTCTCCAGGAGAGTGTCGTCGCTGCGAGTCGCGCGCATTCCGAGGACATCCCAGGTTTCCTTGATGATGTAGCCCACACTGTCACGTGGCATGAACGCATGCACAATCTTTGGCTGGTTCGGGTCGCTGGTGTCCATCCCATGCAAGCCAAAACGAGTCCAGACGGGAGTGAGGCTTCCAAAGTGCTTGTGCCCCGTGAAGCTATAGCCTCCTCTTACACGTTCGGCTTTTGCGGTGGAGAGAAGCACCGGAATGTCGTTCCCGCTTTCAGCGTGACCAGCTGCGAAGATCTCGCCCGCAGCCGCTTCGCGCAGCACCCATTCCAGGGAAGTATCTCCGCGACGCCAAAGGTCCGCGGCGACACCGACCCAATAGAGATGCATGTTCACGGCCAACGCAGTTGCCGGCGCATAGTAGGCTAGACGGCGTTGCTCGCGACATGACTCGGCAAGGCTGAAGCCTGCGCCTCCGAATTCCTTCGGAAGCGGCATGACCAGATACTTCGCGGTGCGAAGCTCCGCGAAATCCTGATCGAAGAACCGGTTTTCCCTGTCGTAAGTCGCAGCGCGAGCATCAAAACGCGCCAGCATTTCCTCATTAAGCAGGCTCTCCGACGAAGGGCGCGGCTCAACTGGGACAGGCTTGGCTGAGCCGCGACCATCATTTGAATGAGTCTTAGAAACAGTTGTGTCAGGAACTGCTCCCATAGGATTTTCTCCACGTCGCGAATTGTTATTCCGCGTATTCTACGCCCCGCAATAACGGAGCCGTTCTTGCCGAAGGGCCGTTCAGGTCGGCCCTAATGGTCGACCCTGATTACGGACGTGCCTCATAAACGATGTTGAAAGGCGTCTCCGTCGCGCGTCGAAAACGGGTAAAGCCAGCCGAATTAACGACCTCACGAATGCGTTTTTCCCCGGCCTGCGCGCCCAGGCATAGTCCAACTTCCTGCGATCGCGAGCACGGCGTGCACAGCAGGGTCGAAAACGAGTAGTAGACGCGCCCGACGGGATTCAGATTATCCTTCAACTGATCGTTGGCGAAGGGTTCCACGATCATCCACGTACCGTCTTTCGCCAGAGAGCGCCGAACATGTTCCGCCGCGCCCTTCGGGTCGCCCATGTCATGCAAGCAATCGAACACCGCGACGAAATCGTAGTCCTTTCCTGGAAAGTCCTTCGCTTTCGAAACTTCAAAGTTGACGCGGTCCGCCACTCCTTCGCGTTTGGCCGATTCGCGCGCCGCCTCAATGGACTTGTCGTGATAATCAAATCCGTAGAATCGCGACTTCGGGAACGCTTTGGCCAGAAGCAGAGTTGACGCTCCCTTTCCGCAACCGACATCAGCCACACGCGCTCCGGCCTCGAGCTTTTGTTTTACGTCGGTGAGTGAAGGTATCCATGAACTGACGAGGTTCGCGGCGTAGCCGGGACGAAAGAACTTCTCGCAGCCATGGAAAACTCCGTCTTCATGCTCGTGCCAGCCCATCCCCGCACCTGTTCGAAAGGACTCTGCAATCCGTGGGACCGCAGCCAGGGAGCCCAGCGCAAGCTCAAACGCTCCGGGCAGATAGGCAGGACTGTCATCGTGCGCGAGCGTAAAAGCCTGCTCCTCTGTCAGGTGGAACTTGTTCGTTCCTGCGTTGTACGTTACATAGCCCCCGGCTGCCTGCGATGACAGCCATTCGCGTAGATAGCGCTCATCGGTTCCAGTCTTGGCAGCAAGTTCCGCAGGCGTCATAGGACCGGCAGCTAGCGCCTTGTAGAGCCCCAGTTTTTCGCCGATCACCACCATTCCGGCGTGAACCGAAGCACCCAGATCTGTTACGAATTGGCCAATGAAGGCATTCAGTTTATTCATGTCCAAAGCAGGAACTTGTGCTGTGCTCATAGAGATATCTCCTTGTCCGAAACGGGTTTCCCGTTCTTAAAGCTTCGTTTTGACTTCTGTTCGCGGCAGTTTTGCTAGAATCCGCACTAGATGGTCGTTCTGCCCGCACTGCCGGCGGTTGCAACTTCGTCACAAACGCGCTGCTCTCGCTTGTCAGGGTCAAAGTATCAACTGTGGGGCTCGGCGTAACGAAGTAACGCCGAAGAAATGCCAAAAATCAGAATCCCGCCGTTTTCGGGAGCGCCGCTGCCTTGGAAACAAACTCCTCTACGTACCAGTTCGGCGAATTCACGCTAGACGTGGCGCGAGGATGTCTGCTTCGGCGAGCACAGGAAGTGAAGCTCCGCCCCAAGGTTTATGAAGCGCTGAAATACTTGGTCCTCAATCCAGGACGCTTGATCGGGAAACAGGAGTTCATGCAGGCGATTTGGCCGGACAGCTTCGTCACCGACGATTCTCTGGTCCAATGCACAATCGAACTGCGGCGCGCGCTTGGGGATCATGATCAGCAACTGCTGAAAACCGTTCCGCGAAGGGGCTACTTATTCACTGCTCAGATCATCGAGGGAACGCGTGCGGAAAAATCTCCGGGACGGCCTGCTGCAGAAGCAACCAGTACAGCCGCAGTCAGGAAAATTGCCAAAAATATTTTCAACTTGCCGACTCCACGTACTTCCCTTATCGGCCGCGAACGCGAAGTTGAGAGGGCGGTCGAGCTGTTGCGTCAGCCGAATGTTCGTCTCTTAACTCTGACGGGTCCCGGTGGTGCCGGCAAAACCCGCTTGGCGATTGCTGTTGCCTCCGCTATCACTTCCGAATTTTCCGCTGGGGTCCAATTTGTTGGGCTCGCTTCCATCACAGACTCGGATCTCGTCGCAACCGCGCTCGCGAAATCCCTGGATTTGCCGGAAGTCTCGAATCGCAGAGTCCCCCAACTAATGCGCGATTATCTGCAGGATGAAGGACCTTTCCTGTTTGTGCTCGACAACTTCGAGCAAGTGCTGCCGTCTGCGACACTGGTAGCTAACATCCTGGCGGCTTGCCCCAGTCTCAAGGTGCTGGTCACCAGCCGCGCCGGCCTCCGGGTGTACGGAGAACAAGAATTCCCAGTGACGCCACTCGAGCAGGATTCAGCCGTTCAGCTCTTCGTCAATCGGGCGACGGCCGTACGGCCAAACTTTGCGGTGACACCAGAAAATTCGGAGACGATTCGCGAAATCTGTTCCCGCCTCGATGGCTTGCCGCTCGCGATTGAACTGGCCGCACCGCGAACCAAGCTCCTTTCGCCGCAAGCAATTCTCGACCGCCTGCAAAGTCGTTTGCAACTGCTGACCGGGGGCGCAATTGACTTACCCGAACGGCAACAAACACTCCGCAATACCATCGATTGGAGTCACGGGCTGCTGAATGAGAACGAACAGAAACTGTTTCGCCGGTTCTCGGTCTTCACTGGCGGATGCACGTTGGAAGCTGCCGAAGCGGTATGCAACACAGGTCGCGATCTGGGTATCGATTTGTTCGACGGCCTCGCCTCGCTGGTGGATAAGAACCTGGCCCAGCGCATGGACCTGCCCGCTGCCGAAGCGCGTTTCAGAATGCTGGAAACCGTGCGTGAATACGCGGTCGAACGGCTAGTATCGAGCGGCGAGGAAATGGTCACCCACCGCGCTCATGCCGCCTACTGTCTGGTACTGGCAGAGGAAGGCAACCCTGAGCTTAGCCCTGCGGAGCGCGATCTATGGCTCTCCCGGTGCGATCTGGAGATCGACAACTTCCGGTCTGCTCTCGATTGGCTTTTCGCGAACAAGGAACTCGATTGGGGGCTCCGTCTCTGCATGGCTCTGTTTCGATTCTGGGATATGCGTGAGCACCTGACAGAAGGCCGCATTCGATTGGAGAACATATTGCGTCTCGCCGGCGCAGGATATAAGAAGCAGCGAGCCCAAATTTGGATCTTTCTTGCGGCGTTATCGACGGCACAAGGAGATTTTGCTGCTGGTCGGCCATTCGCAGAAAAGAGTGTATCGCTATATCAAGAACTGAACGACCGTTGGGGAATTGCGGCTGCTCTGAATGCCTTAGGGGTTGGGGCACGCGATTCCGGCGACTACGAAGCGGCCCAGAGTTGTTTCGAGCGCTGTCTCGAATACTGGCGTGTGCTGCCTGATCAAGTCGAGACCGCTCGATGCTTGCATAATCTGGCAAATATCGCAAAGATTCGAGGCAACTACGCTCGGGCTGAGATGGCTTTACGCGAGGCGACCGATATTTTTGAGAGCCTAGGAGATCGCAGCGGGGCGGCATGGTCTATTAATCAGCGAGGTGACATCGAGCGCGAGCAGGGCAATGTGGAGGCTGCCCGCGAGTGCTACAGGCGCGCCTTGAAGGCGTTTCGCGATGCCAGCGACCGATGGGGCTGCGCCCGCTCGCTGGCCGACTTGGGTCACGTCTACTGCGAACAGAAGGAATATGAAGCCGCGCAAGATGCGTATCGCGAGGCGCTCCAGGTTTTTGCTGAGTTGGGACACAAGCGCGGCATGGCGAGGGTACTGGATGGTTTGGCCAGCTTGGCTGCCGCCCAGCAACATGCAACCCGTGCACTAAAGCTCGCCGGTGCCGCAGAGCACTTCAGACGTCTGGCCGGCACCAAGTTGCCTCAGTCTGAACAGACGATGCTCGACGAAAACCTTTCATCGGCATGGAAGTCTCTCGGGGGGGCCGAAGGTAAACGAGCGTGGGCAGAAGGATCCGCCTTGAGTATCGACGATACCCTTCAATACTCGCTGCAAGAGTCTTCCTAAGCTAAGAAAAGTTGACCGGATCAATAAGGCGGCGCACCGCGGACACACGGTCTGCCGGAATGCCTGTGCGTCGCGCGTGCTCTCGTATTGTATTCTCGTCCGGCGCGAGGTAAACGCAGTACACCTTGTCCTCGGTCACGTAGCTGTGTAGCCACTGAATCTGGGGGCCCATCGAATGCAACGTTTCCAGCGAACGCAGCGAGACTTCGCGTATCTGAGCCTCAGATAACGACCCAGCGCCAGGAATCTCGCGTTCGATAACGAACTGCGGCATAAGCGCGAGCATACCACGGACGCTCACACTTTGCTCCGAGAACCTCCATTTACTGAGCTGCAAGGCTGGGGGCGAATTCCCTGATTTGCGAACCCTGCCAAGAGCGTTTACCTGCTACATTTTGAGTCAGTGTCTCCTGCAGAAGAATATGCTCGTCGCCAGAATGACCGCGAATCGCGGGTTGCGCGCTTCCAGAAGATTCATATCCGGTTAGGCAACATACGCCTTTTGTTAGCCGTGATCACCGCGGCACTTGCCTGGACATCGCTTCGATCGCACCTGCTTTCCCCGTGGTGGCTAGGCGCGCCGATTCTGCTGTTCGCATGCATCGCCTACTGGCACTCACGTATTCTCCGGTCGCAAGAACTCGCCAAACGCTCCGTAGAGTTCTATGAGAGGGGATTGGCCCGCATCGAAGATCGCTGGGCGGGCATCGGAGAAACTGGTGATCGATTCAACGACCCGCATCACGTATACGCAGCCGATCTCGACTTGTTTGGCAATGCCAGTCTGTTCCAACTCTTGTCGACAGCTCGCACCAGAATGGGCGAGCAACGGCTTGCGCAATGGCTGCTCTCTCCGTCAACACTCGAGGAAATTGGCAAGCGCCGCGCCGCGGTCAAAGAACTGCGGGATGAACTCGATCTCCGTGAAGACCTGAACGTGCTCGGCGAGGACGCTCACGTGGGAGTCCATCCCGACGAACTGGTGAAGTGGGCGGAATCCTCCAGGCAGCTCGGTATCCCTTGGATGGCGTGGGTAGCGCCGACACTGGCGGGTTTGGCGGTGCTGAGTGCGGTTGTCTGGGCAATCTGGGACGTCGTGACACCCTTCGTGATAGTGGTTGCCGTCGAAGCCTTTTTCACTTATGGGCTTCGCAAGTCCCTCGACCCCGTGCTGCATGGAACGGAGAATGCATTTCGCGATCTGGAACTCCTGGCAGGTGTGCTGGAACGCGTGGAGTCGCACCCTTTTCACGGTCCGCAGTTGCAAGCTCTGCAACAACAGCTAGTGTCCAGCGGCTTCACCGCTCACCACGCGATTGCGCGGCTCAGGACGCTCGTCGACCTGATCAATTCCCGTCACGATATATTTGTCCGATTGATCGACGCCCCGCTGATGTACTCGGTGCAGGTGGCTTATGCGGCAGAACGCTGGCGTCGCGCTCACGGCCGCGCGGTAAGGCAATGGCTCGAGATCGTTGGACAGATGGAAGCTCTGCTCTCGCTGGCGGCCTACAGCTACGAGCACCCGAACGATCCCTTTCCGGAAATCGTTCAAGATGTCGCGACCTTCGAAGCGGAAGGGCTCGGCCATCCACTCTTGCCCGCCGCAGTATGCGTACACAACAACGTAAGCATCAGCGGACCAACGCGCGTCCTGCTGGTGAGTGGATCGAACATGTCAGGAAAGAGCACGCTCCTGCGAGCCGTCGGCATCAATACAGTACTTGCCATGGCCGGCGCGCCGGTCCGGGCCGCACGTTTGCGCCTCACTCCCTTGCAGGTAGGCGCCAGCATCCGCATCAACGATTCGCTACAAGAAGGCAGCTCCCGCTTCTATGCCGAGATTACTCGCCTACGTCAGATCGTCGATCTCGCAGGCGGAAATCCAGCGCTGCTTTTCCTGCTGGATGAGCTGTTGCAAGGCACAAACTCAAAAGATCGCCGGATTGGAGGAGAGGGAATTGTCCGTGCGTTCGTCGGCCGCGGCTCCATCGGACTCGTCAGCACGCACGATCTCGCGCTTACTGACATCGGAGGACCGCTAGACGGCCAACTGCACAACGTCCATTTTCAAGATGAACTCGCCGGTGGCCGCATGACATTTGACTATACCCTGCACGACGGCGTGGTCACCAAAAGCAATGGCCTCGAACTAATGCGTTCGATCGGCCTTGATGTGTGACGATTACCACACCCTGCATTGCTTGGCATTCACCATCGGCGCTCCTGCCTTGCAGTGAAATGCTTCCTGAAACTGCGGCATGTTCGACACGACTCCGTTTGTCCGATACTTCTCCGGCGAGTGCGGATCGACCGTAGCCCTCAGGCGTTTGGTTTCGTCGCGCGTGTGCCCGCACCAACTCTGCCCATAGCCAACAAAGAATCTCTGCTCCGGCGTAAGGCCATCGATTAGATCGAGCTTCTGATCCTTTGTGTCCTGCTTCCAAGCTATCCAGGCCAGAAGCACCCCGCCGAGATCGGCCACGTCCTCGCCCAGCGTGAGCTTCCCGTTGATCTTGATGTCGTCGATCACCGTGTAGCCGGAATACTGGTTCGAAATACAGTCGGCACGCGCCTGAAATTTCTTAGCATCTTCTGGAGTCCACCAATCGCGCAGATTCCCCTGCGCGTCGAACTGGCGGCCCTCATCATCGAAGCCGTGAGTGAGTTCGTGGCCCACGGTGCCTCCGGTGTCGCCGTAGTTAGGCGCAGCGTCAGAGTCCGGGTCGAATGCCGGAGGCTGCAACACACCCGCTGGGAAATTGATGTCGTTCATCTGCGGGTTGTAGTACGCGTTGACTGTCGGCGGAGTCATGTCCCATTCGCCCTTGTCGACAGGCTTGCCGATTTTGCCCAGTTCCCGGTTGAATTCGAATTGCCGCGAGCGCTCCACATTGCCAAGATGATCGCCGCGGACTATATCGAGCTTCGAATAATCACGCCACTTGTCGGGATACCCGATCTTGTTCGCCATCCCGCGCAGTTTCGCGAGCGCCTGCTGCTTCGTCGCCGGAGACATCCAGCTTAGACCGTTGAGGTCCTGCTGCATCGCCGTACGAATCTCGTTCACGATCTTGAGCGCTTCCTGCTTGGCCTGCGGGCTGAAATACTTCTCGACATACGCCTGACCGAGCGCTTCGCCTAGGTAATCGTCAATATCTTCTGTACACCGTTTCCAGCGCGGCTTGGGCTGCTCGCTTCCTTGAAGAGTCTTTCCGAAGAAAGCAAAGTTCTCGTTGAAAAATGCAGAGGAAAGATGCCGGGCATTAGCGTGGACCAGATGCCACTGCAAGTACGTCTTCCAATCGGCCACGCTTTCTTTGTCGATCACCTCATTCATAGTCTTAAAAAAGTTGGGAACAGCCACATTCAGTGACGCGAGCGAAGGCAAGCCTGCCTTTGTAAAATAAACCTGCCACTTGAAGTCCGGGGAAAGCTTCTGCAGATCGCCGCTTGTCAACTTGTGATCGAGCGACTTCGGATCCCGCCGCTCAACCCGCGTCATCGAGCCTTTCGCGAGAGCGGTCTCGATGCGCATTACCGTCTGCGCCTCGGATGCCGCGACCTCCGGCTTATCGCCCAGCAGTTCAAACATCTTCTGAACATGGGCGATGTAAGCTTTGCGCAACTCTTCTGACTTGGCGTCGGTCTTCAGGTAATAGTCGCGATCGGGCAGCCCGAGGCCGCCCTGATCGACATTAGCAACCACCTTGCTCGCGTCTCGGTAGTCCTGGATAGAGTCAAAGCGAAAGAGCACATTGTTGGTCGCCATAGCCGAGGCCACGTCGGCTAAATCCGATTTCGAGCTGACGTTCGCGATTCGATCCAATTCCGGCTTGAGCGGCTCAATGCCCTTGTCTTCGATGGCCTTCTCGTCCATGCAGGAAGCGTAGTAGTCGCCGATTCTCTGATCGACCGCATTCCGGCCCGCATCGGCCAAAGATGCAGCTTCCAGGATTTCGCGCAACTTCGTCTTGTTCTCATCTTCCATCTTGGAATAGAGATCCCATGAAGACTGGTCCGGCGGAATAGGATTGTTCTTGATCCAGCCGCCACACACGTAGGCGAAAAAGTCGACGCAGGGATCGATCGAGCGATCCATCGAATTAATATCTAGCGCCGGTTCGTGTTGAGTTTTGGTCTGCTGGGCATTCGCAAGACTGAAAAGGCAGGCAACCGCAAGCACGACAAAGCTCGTGCGTTGAATCGTCATTGGCAAGATCCTCGCATGAATAAAAACGCAACCGCAAGACTCAAGAATATAAGGCCCGCGGTCAAACTGCATGTCAGGGGACTGATAATCACTTAGAAGCGGCTAACCCTTTTTTAGATGGATCGAACCATCTCCCGTTCGTATCGTGAGGAGACTGCCACCGCCGTTGATCTTGCCGTGAATCTCATTCTGCCGCAGCTTGCCCTCAGCCGCGACTGGCATATCGAGGTCAATGTGACCGTCGCTTGTGTGTAAGTCGACATCGGCCGCCAAATCGTGCGGCACTTCCAGCGAGACGCTTCCATCTCCGGTTTCGAGGCGCCAGCTATTGGTCAACGCCGAGCCGCTGGCAGCCCGCACATCGACATGGCCATCCCCAGTCTTGACATCAAGCTCGTCAAACCGGCCATTCGCTTGAATATGTCCATCGCCCGTCGAGGCACGCAACTTACCATCAACCGCATCGAGGATCACAGAACCATCTCCGGTGTGCAAATCCATCTCGCCCTTAAGGCTGGCAACTTCGATCTTTCCGTCACCTGTGCGCAAGTTGACTTTCCCCTCGCGCGGCATCTGGATGATGACGTCGACCTTATGCTGTCCCCATTCGATGTTGAAATTGTGGTGGGGATAGCGGACCTCGAGCTCCACCAAGTTACCGTTCTGGTGCTCCTCGATACGGATTCCACCCTCGCCGATCTTGTAGCGGGTCGTGATGACCTTGGCTTCGATGGTGTTCTGGTCCCAGGTCGTCACGCGGATATTCGCGTCCGAGGTCTCGACGCGTAGATCGGGTCTGCCAGTCAGACTGTAGGTCTTGGACCACTCCTCGGCGCTTGCCGCCAGGGAGCTAATCAGGCAAAGTGCAACCACAGCCACGGAAACACGGGTGAAGGTGGATTTCATAAGATCCTCCGGCCAGGCAAGCACACGCTCGCCTCGGCCTGTTAGACGTAGTTACGCACCTGGGGTGAGGTTAGTTCCAGCGAAATTTGATTTTGCACCCCAGCGTTACGAAGTCCGAACGACACTAAGACGTTACCCGGGTTTTCAACTTCCGGCGCTAAAATAGGGCCGTGCCCCCAGCACCCGTGACTTCGCCCGAAGAAGATCAGTCCGCTCACAGGCATCACCGGCATGCGGTTTACGCCTCCGAGACCACCGGTTTGCTGCTCATCGCCATCGTACTGCTGGTCCTGACTCTGGTCCGCTACTGGCACGAGATTCATTGGAGCCTGCGCTGAACGTGCAGTCCCAGTCGCGCCAGAGTGCTGATCCGTTATTGGTCGTCATCCTCGGGCCCACCGCCAGCGGGAAGACGTCTCTGTCCCTCGCAATCGCCCAGAAATTTAAGGGAGAGATTGTCAATTGTGACTCGGTGGCAATGTATCGGGAGTTTGACATCGGCACCGCCAAGCCGAGCCTCGCAGAACGCTCGCAGGTTCCCCATCATCTGTTCGATTGTCTGAATCCCGACCAGGAAACAACTGCCGGCGAGTACGCCCGTAAGGCCCGCGAAATTCTCGCCGAAATTGCCTTACATCAACATCTGCCGATCGTCGTGGGAGGCACAGGGCTTTATTTGCGCGCACTGATCGAGGGTCTTTTCCCCGGTCCGCAACGATCGGAAGATCTCCGCGAGCGCCTGCGGGAACGCGCCGCCACACGAGGATCGAATTATCTCCACAAGATTTTGTCTCGCTTTGATGCCGGCGCGGCCGAGAAAATCCACCCAAACGACGCGGCCAAGCTGATTCGCGCAATCGAAGTGTGCCTCGCTTCCCTGCAAAAAATGACAGACCTATGGCAAAAAGGCCGCGATCCGCTGCGGGGGTTTCAGATTCTGAGACTGGGCCTTGATCCCGACCGAGCAAAGCTCTACGAGCGGATCAACGAGCGCGCAGCCCTTATGTTCGAGAGCGGTTTGTTGGAGGAAGCCAAGGGGCTCATCGATCGCTACGGGACTGACCTGCGCCCGCTCGCTTCGCTTGGATACAAACAAGCGGTCCAATTCTTACGTCAAGAAGTAATCAGGGAGCAGGCTGTCCAGGCTGCACAGCAAGGCCATCGTAACTACGCCAAACGCCAGATGACGTGGTTTCGCCGAGAGCCAGACGTGATCTGGTTCAACGGATTTGGCGATGATCCCAGTATTCAGGCCAATGCCGTCGCTGCGGTCGATAGGTCGCTGTCACGGACTCCCGCCAAACCTGCCTGATTCCTGTTATGGGCTCCTGAGCGCCTCCAGCAGCCGAAAACAAACCAGTCTCCCTGCTCTTCTGCTATCGTTCATTCATGCTTAAAAATCTGGCCCTGATCCCGCTATTCATTGCCCTAACCTTGTCTGCATTCGCCACGGAAAAGCACGTCCATCCCGCGCCGATTCGCCAGACCGACAAGGGCAACAAATGGGCTGAGAAGACACTTCGCAAACTCACGGTGGAGGAAAAGGTCGGCCAGGTATTCATGATCTGGTGCCGCGCCACGTTCCTGAATATGGAGAGCCCCGAGTATCTGCAATTGCGCGAGGCCATGCAGAATTACCACGTCGGCTCCTTTGCGATGACAGTCCACGTCGACGGCCCCTTGCTTCTGCGTACTGGACCTTACGAGGCTGCCGAACTGCTCAATCGCCTGCAGCGCGAATCGAAGCTCCCCCTGTTGTTCGCCGCAGATTTCGAGCGAGGTGTCGCCACGCGTCTGATCGGCTCAACGAACTTCCCTCACGCCATGGCCTTTGGCGCCGATGGCAAAATCGAAGACGCCGAAAGCTTTGGGCGCATCACTGCGCTTGAGGCTCGGGCCATTGGCGTCCATTGGAATTTCTTTCCCGATGCCGATGTGAATTCGAATCCGGCAAACCCGATCATCAATACGCGTTCGTTCGGCGAAGATCCCCAGCAGGTTGGGGAACTGGTCACCGCCTACATCAAGGGGGCACATGAGGGCGGAATGCTAACAACGGTTAAGCACTTCCCCGGACACGGCGACACAGCTACCGACTCGCACCTCGGAGTCGCCAGCGTAAATGTGGACCGCTCTCACCTCGATTCAATCGAACTGCCGCCCTTCAAGCAGGCGATCTCCGCCGGAGTCGATTCGGTCATGGTTGCGCACGTTACGGTTCCAGCGCTCGATTCCGACCCAAACCATGTAGCGACCATCTCTCCGAAGGTCGTTTCCGACCTCCTGGAGAAACAACTCGGATTCAAAGGGCTGGTCGTCACCGATGCCCTCGACATGGCTGGCCTGACTCATCTTTTCGCCAACGACATCGGACGTGCCGCCGTCGAGGCCTTCAAAGCTGGCAACGATCTGCTCATCATTCCAGCCGACCTCGGTGCCTCGTACCAGTCCATGATCAAAGCAGTCCGCTCAGGCGAGATCTCAAAGGAGCGTCTGGATCGCTCTGTCCTGAAGATCCTGAAAATAAAGGCATCTTTGGGTCTGAACGACTCGCGAACAGTTGACCTGAATGCCCTTGCAACCGCCATCGGCAAGCCGCAGGACGTCGCTTTTGGCCAGCAAGTAGCCGATTCCGCTATCACCCTCGTCCGCGACAATGGCAAAGTCCTGCCGCTCAAATCCAAGGAAACTTTTAAGTCGGCACTTCCGTATATGACCAGAGAGGAGACGCATAACCAGACGTTGGCGGTGCTCTTCTCCGACGACGTGCGTTCGGAGTCAGGGCGTGCCTTTGGGCGCGAGTTTCGCGCTCGCGTTCCGGATGCGCGCGTCATCTACGTGGATCCACGGATCGCAGCTGGTATGAGCGACGAAGTCCTTAAAGCGGTCGACGAAGCGCAAACCGTTGTCGCAGCGGTATACGTGATTCCCACTGCAGGAAAGATCGGCAACTCGATGGCGATGGCCGATGCGACGGGAACGCTGCTGCAACAGTTGCTCGACCACGCCGCGTCGAAGACTGCGGTCGTCGCGATGGGAAATCCATACTTGGCCAGCGACTTCCCCAAAATTGAAAACTACGTTTGCACGTTCTCAAACGCGACCGTATCCGAAGTGGCAGCCGTGAAAGCGCTCTTTGGCGAAATCCCGGTTCATGGACATCTTCCAGTCACGATTCCCAACATCGCTCAACGGGGAACTGGAATCGAGCGCCCAGCGCAGCTTGCCAGTGGGGGTTCTCTTCATGCAAAACACTAGAAACTTGACCCGTTTCGCGAGCGTGATCTTGCTGTTGTTTCTTGCGTCATGCAGCATCAACGTGAAGAAGGAAAAGAACGGTCAAGACAAACAGGTGGACATCAACACGCTCGTCGGAGGAATTCACGTAAGCAAAGCCGCGAATCCCGAAGACGTCGGCATCGCCATTTACCCGGGCGCGAAATTGAAAGAGAAAGATTCAGGAGACGACAAGAGCGCCAATGTGAATATCTCAGGCTTCGGCTATGGCTTGAAAGTCGTGGCACTCGAATACGAGTCGAATGATGCGCCCGACAAGGTTCTCGCTTTCTACAGAGGACAATTGAAGAAGTACGGCAATGTCGTTGAGTGCCATACCGGCAGCCTCCACGTTAAGACTGAAATTAAGAAACATGACGACGGATCGCATGAGTTGACCTGTGATGGTGATGGTGGGAGAGACATCGAACTGAAAGTCGGTACTGAAGAGAACCAACACATCGTCGCCGTCGAGCCTTCAGGGAGCGGGGCAAACTTCTCCCTGGTTTACGTGCGCACTCACGGCAAAGAAGCCGATATCTAGCCCGCTTCGTTCCTAGGAGGACGTATGTTGCGTCAGATGGCTTTTCTGTTTATTTTTGCGGCGCTCGCATTGCCGCTGTTCTCGCAAGACTCAGGATCGAAGGACAAAAGTCTCGATATCCGCAGTTCTGCGGGCGATCTTCATATGGGCGGAGATGCAGACGCGAAGAAGGCTGGGCTTCCACTCTATCCGGGTGCTCGCCTCAAGTCGGGCGATGAGAATAACAATCAGGCAAACCTGAGTATTTTCACCGAAGCATTTGGCGTAAAACTCGTTGTAGCTAATTACGTATCCGACGACGCGCCGCCGAAGATCATCGACTTCTATCGCGACAAACTGAAACGATACGGCAAGGTCCTCGAGTGCCATTCGCAAAAACACCACGGCGACGTGGACGTACACGACGATGACAAAGATTCCGACAAAAGCTCGGGTAAGAGCAAAGAATTGAAATGCGATGAAGATTCAGGGCCAGTTACCGAACTAAAGGTCGGCACCGAAGACAACCAGCACATCGTGGCAGTTGAACCGGAAGACGGTAAAGGCACGCATTTCGCTCTAGTCTATGTCCACACCCGTGGCAAACAGGGCGAAATCTAGCGCGATTTAAGAAATATGTGACCCATCTTCTGTGCTACCCGGAGAAGTGTCATGCTGAGCGCAGCCGGAGTGCAGCGAAGCGGAACTCCGGCGCAGTCGAAGTATCCCTACCCAAAAACAACTGCCGGGGGAATCACAGTTCGCTCCCCTGATCGACAGTTGCAAGCGAAAAGGCCTTGGACCCTACGAAATTCTAAACAACCCTAAGTGCCGCTGAACCAGCAATGCACTAGTTCGGTCGCTGTTGTATCGTTCTTCAGAGGCCTCTCATGACGACCGACCCCGCCGCCCACTACCTCGAAGAAGCACGACGCCAATTGCGTGGACACAAGCGCATGGGTGAAGGCGCAATGAACCAGCTTCGCGACGAAGACTTTTTCGTAACCCTGGACCCCGAAGCCAATTCGGTAGCGATCCTCGTGAAGCATCTGGCCGGCAACATGCGATCCCGTTTTACCGACTTCCTTGCCAGTGATGGCGAGAAAACTGACCGCTTTCGTGACCGCGAATTCGAACTCGGGCCTTCCACAACGCGAGTCGAAGTCATGAAGTGGTGGGAAGAAGGATGGGCGTGCGTCTTTGGAGCGATTGAATCACTCAAACCCGAAGATGTGATGAGGACCGTAACAATTCGTGGCGAACCACACACTGTGCTGCAGGCGATCAACCGGCAGATCGCGCATTACGCCCAGCACATCGGACAGATCGTATTCCTCGCCAAGCACTTCCTATCCACTGAATGGAAAACGTTAAGCATCCCACGAGGCAAATCAGAAGAATTCAACCAGCAAAAGGCGGTGGCAGGAAAGTTTGAGAAAGGCGTCCTGAAAGAAAAGTAAGAAGTCCGCATAGTGGTGTTGTGTAGGGGCGGACGCATTTCGTCCGCCCCGCCGATGCGAAGCGAGGCGTGCCACAGCCGAAAGCCAAGTTGAGTCGAGATTGATCACGAATGGAAAAGCCCTCAGCTCGGTCCGAAGTATCGGTAATGCCCCGTAATCTTCCACCCGAACAGTACATCCTCCATCTTCGGCCCCTCGCCGACATTGTGAACGATCATGAAACGCCCGCTCCCCAGCGCCTTCTGATCGACAACGATTCCAATATGCGGCACGTTTCTCCCTAGATCCCATGTAACCAGATCGCCCGGCGCATAATCCTCCGCGTGGCTTGAAATCGGCAACGACTCTCCCCTGCGCGCGAAAAACACCATCAGGTTCGGAACGCGGCGGTGGTCGATATTCGAGTCCGGATGCGACAACAGCCAATTCCGCTTATTCGGATACGCAGCGAAATTCCGCACCATATCCTCGTGTACTTCTTTCTGCAGATCGATGCCCACCGCACGGTAGCTGCGAATGATCTCGTCGGTGCAGACTCCAGTATCGGCCGGCACATCTCCACCGGGATAAGGAATGCGTACATACTCAGAAAGATATCGGACTGAATGATGCGTACGCTCAATCGCCGCCGCGACTAGTCGGCGTGTGAATTCTTGCCGACTGATTGCAAGCGAGGATTGTGCGTTCAGCAGTTGGTCAGGAGATACTAACTGTCCCACGCAAGTCAGCAACATTAGCAACAGCGAACTCTGTGCTCTGGGGCTAATCCGCATGGCCCCCGATTGTAACGGCAGCCCTTGGAGCAGGAAAATAAGACAGGTCACAAATCCAATCTCGTGCGCAATGCTACAATCGTGTGTTTTGTGTTCACGCAGGTTTTTGGCATCAAATCATTAGGTGGCAATTATGGCTGGAACGATGCTGGCGGTAGTCAAGCCAGAGGCAGCGCCCGGTGCGGATGTTCGTGAAGTCAAGATTCCCGCGTTCGGACGATCCGATGTTCTCGTAAAGGTCAAGGTCGCTTCCATCTGTGGCACCGACCTCCACATCTACAACTGGGACCGCTGGGCACAGACCCGGATTCATCCACCTCTTATTCCCGGACACGAATTCTGCGGTGAGGTTGCCGCCTTCGGCGATGAAGTCACGAGCGTGAAGGAAGGCGACTTTGTATCCGCCGAAATGCACGTCGCATGCGGCAAGTGCCTGCAGTGCCGTACCGGCGAAGCACACATTTGCCAGAATGTGAAAATCATTGGCGTTGACGCGAACGGCGCGTTCGCCGAGTACGTCGTCATTCCTGAATCGAATATCTGGAAACTCGATCCGGCCATACCGCAGGAATATGCTTCTATCCTCGATCCGCTTGGCAACGCAGTCCACACCGTCCTTGCCGGTGAGATCGCTGCGAAGACGGTGGCAGTCACTGGCTGCGGCCCTATTGGCCTGTTTTCGATCGCAGTGGCGAAAGCCGTAGGTGCTACTTCAGTCTTCGCCATCGAGGTAAACGAGCATCGTGCCCGCATTGCGCGTGAAATGCAGGCGGACTATGTCTTGAATCCGGCGAAAGAAGATGTGAACGCGATCGTCCGCGAGAAGACGGGTGGCCTTGGTGTCGATGTCGTGCTTGAAATGGCCGGACACCCAGATTCGATTCGAACAGCCTTCGACATCGTCCGCCGCGGTGGACGCATCTCTCTTCTCGGCCTGACCTCCAAGCCAATCCAACTGAACTTCTCCGAAGACATCATTTTCAAAGGCATCACGATCCAAGGCATCAATGGACGCCGCATGTATCAGACCTGGTATCAGATGACGGCGCTGCTCAAGAGTGGCAAGCTGAATCTGCATCCCGTCATTACTGATCGCATTTCGATGAAAGATTTCGGGAAGGCGATGGAGCGCCTGAAGACCGGCGAAGCCAGCAAGATCCTCGTGTACCCAAATGGAGTGAGATAGATAGTCTGACGCTCGGTGCTAGCCTCGAGTCTTGATACATAAATTGGTTTTTGCGAAAGCCGGAAGCCCGAAGCCGAACGCCCCGCACATGAGTCTCGACGGCTACGTCCGCTGTAGTTGCATCCGTGAGGGAAAAGCCAAGCCTCATCCGTTTCCGAATCGTTTGACGTTTGACCAATCCAGCGCTCCCTCTCTTACCGGCGATCCCTCCGACGAAGAATGGGAAGCCCACGACGAATGGGTTCAGAACTCGTGCGAGCACCAAGGCTTCCTGGCATCGGAATTCCTTGGCAATATCACCCGCGTCAAGAATGTGCGCGATTTTCTGAAGGGGTTGCAGGGTAACCCGGGGCCAAAATTTCCGATGTTGCTGAAGAGGGTCGTCTATGACGGCACGCACACCGGCGACTGGCTGCCGGCGAACCAAACGGCTGCTCTCATGAAGGAAGTCGACCTCGTACTCGGCTCCCGCGACATACTCACTCCCGGCGAAAAGGAATTCTTCGAGAGCATGAAGCGGCTGTGTGAAGCCAGCCTGGCCACTGGGAATCCAATTGGATTTTGATGCAATCCGTTTGTCACGGATTTACACGGATCTCCGCGGATTGTTGCCTGCCGGACAGCCGAAGCCGGCTGTCCCTACATGAACCGTATTAGACTTACATTGATCCGTGGCGAGGCTTTTTCATGACGACAGCGACCCGCACCAACCCTCTTTCATATCTCTCCGACCAACTGAGCGAACTCAAAGCCAAGGGCACGCATTTCAAGCTGCGGGTGCTTGAAGACGAGCAGGCACCGGTTTGCACCTTCGACGGCAAGAAGGTCATCAATCTCGCCTCGAATAATTACCTCGGCCTGACAACGCATCCCAAGCTGCGCGAGGCTGCGCTCGAAGCGACGCGCAAGTTCGGTGTGGGATCAGGAGCCGTGCGGACCATTGCCGGCACCATGAAAATCCATATGGAACTGGAGGAGAAGATCGCGCGTTTCAAGAATGTGGAAGCCTGCGTGGTCTTCCAGTCCGGGTTCGCGGCCAACGCCGGGACAGTTTCAGCCGTTCTAGGCAAAGACGACTTCATCATCTCTGACGCGCTGAATCATGCGTCAATCATTGATGGCGCGCGCCTCTCCAAGGCAAAGATTCTGGTCTTCCGCCATAAAGACATGGCGCATGCAGAAGAACAACTCGCGAGTGTCAAGAATGACCCCGGCAAGAAGCTTCTGATTACCGACGGGGTCTTCTCCATGGATGGCGACATTGGCACGCTGCCTGCACTCTGCGACCTCGCCGAAAAATATGGCGCCATCATGATGGTCGACGATGCGCATGCCTCCGGCGTACTCGGCCGCAATGGCCGCGGCACCATCGATCATTTCAAAATGCATGGCCGCGTCGACATTCAGGTCGGCACGCTGTCCAAAGCAATCGGAGCCCTTGGCGGATACGTCTGCGGCACGCGCGATCTCATCGACTTTCTCTATCACCGCGCACGGCCGTTCTTGTTCTCGACTTCGCATCCACCGTCTGTCGCGGCCAGCTGCATCGCGGCTTTCGACGTTCTCGAACAAGAACCCGAGCGCATGGAGAAGCTCTGGGAAAACACACGCTTCTGGAAGAAAGAACTTGGCCTGCTTGGCTTTGACATCGGCGGCAAGACCACGCCGGCCAGCGAAACGCCAATCACTCCGATCATCATCGGCGACGGCAAGCTGACGATGGACTTCTCCCGCGAGCTGTTCAAAGAAGGCGTGCTGGGCACTGGCATTGCGTTCCCAACGGTGCCAGAAGGCAAGGCGCGGATACGTACCATCATGACGGCCACGCACACGCAGGATGAGCTCCAAAAAGCGCTGGAAGTGCTGAAAGCGGTTGGGAAGCGAATGGGGATACTGCCGTAGCTCAAGAGGAAATGTCATCCTGAGCGCAGCAGACGCGAAACGAAGTGAAGCGCCTGCGGAGTCGAAGGATCCCTATCACTTGTACGTGACGATGAAGTCTCAGGGAGCGTTCGCGATGCGCCAGATGGTTTGGATTGCTTGCGGGGATGACATCCACTTTTGCGATTGGATTATTATCGATAGAAGACTACGTCGAGCTGCGCTCGTCTGGACAGCACGCCGGCGCCTGTCCCCACATGAGCATTTTTCCATCCTGCCTATTACTCCGGCATCACTTCTATCGCCGTCACCGTCGCGTATCGCGTCACTGGCACAAACTCCAGCAGCAGCTTTCCCTGTGCGTTAGGCTCCAAGCCCTTAATCTTGCGCACGAGCGGACGGTTTTCCCCGACCTGCTTGACGATATCCAGCCCCTCGACAACCGTCCTGCCGTTGCAAAAAACGCTGAATACTCGATCGTCTGATGCAGTCTCGCCTTGAGCCGAAGGCAGCGCGACGCGATCGAAGCTATCGGCGGTGTGGTGTTCGATGAAGTGCAGCGCGACAGTGTACTTGCCAGGAACGACAGGGATTGCGTAGGAGAAATGTCCCCAACGCTCGGTCTCGTAGAATTCAGGATCATCCGTGCCATCAGCAGGTTCCTGGCTACTGCTGATTTGCCCACCCTTGAAATAAACATCCGGACTCCACCAGCGGCTGTCGTTTGAGTAGTAAGGTACATCGCGTGCGATGATCCGCACCGGCCGAATCTGCCGACGCACTCCGGGCAGGATCTCGATCGCAGAAAGCATCGCGCTCCCACTGTTCCCGGAAAAGCTGAGATGCAGTTGCCCATCGCTGCCAGGAGAGAGGTCGTGGAAGACTTTGATTTCAGCGGTTCGAGCTCCGCCCGCATCGGCGAGGACGTCGAGATCATGCAGCAGCGGTGCCCCGTTCGCACTCACGGTCATTGTGCGGCTGCCTTCA
>DATFQQ010000272.1:0-32436 GCA_035264195.1 Candidatus Sulfotelmatobacter sp.
CTTCGACAACATCGGCCGGGAAAATCTCCGGGAGCGATGCGCCGCGAGTGATCGGGAAGCTCTCCTCCTGCCGCCCATCCGGATGAAAGATGCGAAGCAGCGCTTGGTTGGTATGAGTAACGCGAAGGTTGGCGTCGAGCGAAAGGACTCCAGTCGGAATGCTTTCCAGAATCGTTTCCATCTGGCGGCGGCGCTGGTCAAGCTCGGTATTGGCCCCTGCCAGTTCCCGCGTTGAGCTCTCGAGTTGACGGCGGTTGGCCTCGAGTTCCTCCGCCATCTGGTTGAACGACCGCACGAAGTCACCGATCTCATCGGCAGCACTGACATCCACGCGGTAATCCAGACGGCCGCGGGAAATCTCCTGGGTGGCCGCAGCCAGCGCGGCCAGCGGACGTGTCACCAGTTTTGCGAGGAACAGTGCGAGCCAGGTGCTGACGAATAGAACAATCATGGTGATCAGCAGCAGAAGGCCTACATAGGTTTGCCGCACCCGGTGTCGCTCGCGGCTTAGCTGAAAATATCGTTGCTGTCCGGCTTCGGCTTGATGAACGGTCTGGGAAAAGTCGTGAGGCAGCGGAATCGCGACCAGAATCAGGCCGCCGCCGGGAACCGCCGCGCTTCCGAGGGTGTAATCGGTCTGCTGCCAGGTGAATTGCACGGGCTTTCCGGCTGCCGCTTCCTGGATGGGGAGAAAGCGTTTCAGCACGGCCCAAGGTGCGGGGAGATTGAAGCTGGCTTCGACATCAGCATCGCGCAGTGCGACCGCGAATCCTCCCTGCAGTGTAACTTCATGATGTTGGAATTGATCGGTGACCGCCGAGAATCCGTGCCCTGCAAATGCTCGTTCGGTCTCGGGAGTGGCGGCAATCGAGGCTGCCTCAGCAAGAGCGTTCTGCTGTGCATACCGGCCCAGCAGAGAAACCATCGCTTGTGTGTCAGAACGGACTTCTTCTACAGGAGTCGAGAACCATTTATCGATCGAGCGGTTCATCAGGCCGTAGGCAAACCAGTACATAACAATGACAGGAACGAACGAGAGCAGCAGTGCTCCAGCCACCATCCGGGTGCGAAACTTCGATCCCAGCACGCCCATACGCCGCTCAGCAAAAAGTTTGAGCAGGTTACGGGCAAGAACAAAGGTCAGCGCTACGAACAACAGGGAAATCAATAACGAGAGCGCGTAGAAGACGATCGCTTGCTGGTTGGTCTCGGCCTGAAGGATGGTGTTGTTGAAGGCCGTCTGCGATGCCAAAACCACGAACAGTGCGATCACGGCAATGCTCAGCAGGATGATGACCTGCTTCCGGTCGGATCGCCTTGGTGGCCGCGTTGAAACTGGAGCCTTCACGCCAATAGAAAGGCGCAGTTTGCGCCCCCTCACTGCGCATTATAGATGCAGAGAAGCGGCAAAGGTCGCGAGCGACGAGTCAATCAGTGGTTTTGGAGAGACGTGGAATTCAGCTCATCGAGTATGGCCTGGTAAGCAGGTTTTGGATTATATCCACGATCGAAAGGAAGAGCCGCTCCCCGGGTACCATGCGAATGCCTTCCGATCCACGAATACTTATCGGTGAATTCCCAAGTTTCGATCGCCGTACACCCCGGATTTCTTACGCACGCACCCACTATGCCGCGGTACACGTCTGCCTGACGGCGCAGATCTTCTTCCTTAGCTCGGCCGTCTGAGTCTACCGGCAGCGAAACATCAAGCTCCGTGATGTGGACCTGCAAACCCAGTGCGGTCAGGCGTGCGATGTTGGCGGACAATGCATCGGTGTCAAAGTCGAGAAGTGAGATGTGCAACTGTAACCCAACCCCATGGATCGGAACGCCACTCTGCCTGAAGTCCTTCGCCATGGCGTAGACGGCGTCGGACTTTTGATTCATTCCCTCGGCCTCGGCCTCGTTGTAGAAGAGCAGGGCCTCCGGGTTGGCTTCATGCGCCCAGCGAAAAGCTTGCTCAATATATGCAGTGCCCTTTCCCGCGAGGCCTATGCCCGGCTGGTTGTACCAGATGGAGTCTTTGAGTTCGCCTTTTTCGTTCAACGCTTCATTGACCACATCCCAGGCGAAGACCTCTCCGGCGTAGTGCTGCACCTCGGTTGTGATGTGATCATGAAAGAGTTCGGACAACTGCCATGTGGTGAAGCGTCCTTCCGTGAGCCATTTTGGATTGTCGTGATCCCAGATAAGGCAATGCCCGCGGACCTTCATTTTATGGGCTCGTGCAAAGCTGACAACTTCATCACCTTGCCGGAAGTCGAAACCTTGGTCGCGGCGCACCACCCACCACTTCATGCACCACCCACCACTTCATAATGTCTTCCGGTTCGATCATGTTGTACTCACGTGACAACGTCGCTGAGTAGGCTGTCTCAGAAAACAGCGAAGGACGAACCGCTGTGCCGACAAGCACGCGGGCTTGATGTGCGGCGTTGCGCAGTCCGTTCCCTGGGGGGCGGCCGGCCCACCCAAAGCGAGAAGCGCGATGGATGATGCGGCAAGACGCGAAATCCACGACCTGAAAATCATTACTTATCAGATATCGCAGGCAAGAATGGTTGTAAAGGACAACCATCACATTTTGCGCGGGATTTCCCACATTGGAACTTACCTACGCCGACTATCAGGCCGTGCATTTCGTTGTATACCTGCACCAGCGCCGTACGCTGCGCGGTGCTCATGGAAGAAGGCTGATGCACAGTTCCAGGAAAGCCAGATTCAAGAGGTGCTTCGATGGTTTCCTGTTCGTTGGCAAGGCGATTCAAAGACTGTTCAAAAAGAAATCGAATCTCCTCGTAGTCCGCTTTCTCGGGCAGAATATGGTGCCGTTCAAGGATTCGGCGAGTATATGCATCCACGACGAATACCGGATGATTGCCCCCATATAACAGAATAGAGTCGGCGGTCTCGGGTCCAACTCCGTTCAATGCAAGCAACTCCTCGCGCAACTTTGGAGTCGGCTGCGCGAACATTCGCTCCAGAGAGCCTTCGTACCGATCATCCAGGAAAGAAATGAACGTTTTCAGCCGCTTGGCCTTTTGGCGAAAATACCCCGAGGGCTGAATCAGCCGCTCAAACCTTGCCAACTTCAGCTTCCGGATCCCGTCCAAAGACAAGACCCGGGCCCGGCGCAGGTTCTCCATGGCGCGCTCGACATTCGCCCATGAGGTGTTCTGGGTGAGATAGGCCCCTATGATTACTTCAAAGGGTGTTTCGGCAGGCCACCAATGTTGCGGGCCCCACGCGCGATACAGAGTGCGGTAGAACTCTCGGATTTCCTCCTGTTTAGACTCTTTCGCCACCGTTTTATTCCCAGGTTGAGTTTACCCCGAAGGCTTTTGACGGGCAGTTGCTCCGTCTTGAACGGTCTTAAGGCTTACTGAAGTGCATGTACTTGGGCTGAGATCGTGCTCCCGAAAAGTTGAAAAAGGCGCGATTTTCGCGGTTTTTGCGCGCGAAACGCAGCGTCCCATCTAAGTGCAAGTACTTAAGTAAGTGGTGGAGTAATCCGCTTGCGTTGACAATTTATGTCAACGCGACAAGCTGCATTCTCTCCCAATGATGCGCAGCCATTCGCGCCGTGCCTTGCACAAATGTGAGGCGCCGTTCCATCTACGTGGTCAGGAGATCTGCGTATGTCGCAACGGCTTGGTGATCTTCTCGTCAAAGAGAAAATCATCACACCAGAGCAGTTGGAACAAGCGAATAAGGTGCAGAAGGAGCAGAGTTGCCGTCTTGGCTCTGCCTTGGTGAAGCTCGGCTTTCTCACCGATGAAGACGTCACCAACTTTCTTTCGCGCCAGTATGGCGTCCCCGCCATCAACCTTTCGTATTTCGAAATTGATCCTGCGGTCGTCAAGCTGATTCCGTTCGAGACTGCTAAGCGCTACCAGATTCTTCCGCTGAGCCGTGTGGGCGCATCGCTCACCATCGCCATGGTTGACCCGACGAACGTCTTCGCCATGGACGATATCAAGTTCATGACCGGCTTCAACATCGAGCCGGTGGTGGCGTCGGAAAGTTCCATTCTCGCCGGCATCGACAAGTCCTACGGAGCAACGAAGGAAGAAGACCTTGAGTCGGTCATGCAGTCGATGTCGGAGCTAAGTGATGAAGACGTCGAACTGCAAGCCGAGCAGGCCGAGATTGGGCTTTCGGAACTGGAGAAAGCCGCCGACGAAGCTCCAGTCGTCAAGCTGGTGAACGTCATTCTGGGCGACGCGGTGAAACGCGGTGCCAGCGACATTCACATCGAGCCGTACGAAAAAGAATTCCGTGTTCGCTTCCGTATTGACGGTGTTTTGCAGTCGATCATGTCTCCGCCGATGAAGCTTCGCGACGCAATTACCTCGCGCCTGAAGATCATGTCGAAACTTGACATCAGCGAAAAGCGTCTGCCGCAAGACGGGCGCATCATGCTGAAGATGAATATCGGCGGGCGCAAGAAACAGCTCGACTTCCGCGTCAGCACGCTGCCTGTTCTCTGGGGCGAAAAGATCGTGCTCCGGTTGCTCGACAAAGAAAACCTGCGGCTCGATATGACCAAACTCGGTTTCGAGGCCGAGTCGCTGGTGAAATTCGAGAAAGCGATCTTGAAGCCGTACGGCATGGTGCTGGTCACGGGCCCGACTGGATCAGGCAAAACCAACACGCTGTATTCCTCGATTTCCCGGTTGAATCAGCCCGACACGAACATCATGACGGCCGAGGACCCTGTCGAATTTCAGTTGGGCGGTGTCAACCAGGTCCAGATGAAAGAGCAGATCGGATTGAACTTCGCAGCCGCCCTGCGATCGTTCCTTCGGCAAGACCCCAACATCATTCTGGTCGGCGAGATTCGAGACTTCGAGACCGCTGAAATCGCCATCAAGGCCGCTCTGACGGGTCACTTGGTTCTGTCCACGCTTCACACCAACGGCGCCCCGGAAACTATCACCCGTCTGATGAACATGGGTATTGAACCGTTCCTTGTGGCGACCTCGGTTCACCTCATCTGCGCTCAGCGCCTGGTTCGCCGCATCTGCAAGGACTGTACGGAAGTTATGGATGTGCCGCCTCAGACCCTGATCGACGCGGGTTACACGCCCGAAGAAGCCAAAACCGTAAAGATTCAGAAAGGCAAAGGGTGCA
The DNA here is from genome assembly GCA_035264195.1 of Candidatus Sulfotelmatobacter sp. Classification (GTDB taxonomy): domain Bacteria; phylum Acidobacteriota; class Terriglobia; order Terriglobales; family Acidobacteriaceae; genus Sulfotelmatobacter. Next base: position 5,134 of record DATFQQ010000272.1, read on the forward strand.
CCGTCTGCAACAACACTGGATACAAGGGACGGTGCGGCTTGTACGAAGTCATGGAAGTGGACGACGAAATTCGTGAACTGGTGCTGGTTGGTGCGTCCGCTGTGGAGTTGAAAAAAAAGGCGATCGAGCGCGGCATGATCACGCTGCGCCGCAGCGGGCTCATCAAGGTTGCAGCCGGGATGACCACGCTCGAGGAAGTGGCACGCGAAACGATTCACTAGAGTCGCGAGTTGTGAGTCCGGAGTTGCGAGCGGTTGCTCAGGACTCAGGACTCGGGACTAAGGACTAACGAAAGGGAACTTCTTATGGGTTTGTCGTTAAGCGATCTGCTCAAACGCATGCTGGAGATGAACGGCAGCGACTTGCACATCACCACCAACTCGCCGCCGCAGATCCGCGTGCACGGCCACCTGGTCCCGCTCGATCTGCCACAGATGACCCCGGCCGAGACCAAGCAGCTGGCCTATAGCGTCATGACGGACTCGCAGAAGCATCGTTTCGAAGAGAGTCTCGAACTCGACTTCTCATTCGGTCTGAAAGGTCTCGCCCGTTTCCGTGCAAACGTTTTTAACCAGCGCGGAGCCACGGCCGCTGTATTCCGCGTTATTCCATTCGAGATCAAGAATTTCAATCAGCTCGGGCTCGCACCTGTGGTCAGCAAGATGTGCGACAAGCCGCGCGGTCTGGTTCTCGTGACTGGGCCAACGGGATCGGGGAAGTCTACCACGCTCGCAGCCATGATCGACAAGATCAACAGCGAGCGTCACGACCACATTCTAACGATCGAGGACCCGATCGAGTTCGTGCACATGAACAAGAATTGCGTGGTCAATCAGCGTGAACTGCACGCCGATACCAAGAGTTTTAGCGATGCTCTCCGCGCTGCACTCCGTGAAGACCCAGATGTCGTGCTGATCGGCGAAATGCGTGACCTGGAAACAATTGAGTCGGCTCTGCGAATCGCGGAAACCGGGCACTTGACCTTTGGAACCCTGCACACGAACTCGGCCACTTCGACGATCAACCGTATCATCGACGTCTTTCCGGCACACCAGCAACCGCAGATTCGAGCCCAGCTCTCGCTCGTGCTGGAAGGCATCATGTGCCAAAGCCTTATCCCCAAGACTGACGGAAAGGGCCGCGCCATGATTATGGAAATCCTGGTGCCCAACGCTGCCGTCCGCAACCTGATCCGCGAAGACAAGATCCATCAGATTTATTCGTCGATGCAGTCCGGACAGGAGAAGTTCGGAATGCAGACCTTTAACCAGGCGCTGGCCACCGCGTATTTCACGAAGCAGATTTCTTTGGAAACTGCGATGGCACGCTCCAGCAACGTCGACGAATTGCAGGAAATGATCAACCGTGGCGCCAGCCTGCTGAGCCGGCCCACAAGTGCCGGGAGTTCGTTGGCCCGGGGAGCAGCTCCCTCCAAGCACTAACGCAAGCGGAGCCAATGCAGTGGCAGCAAAGTTTGCAAAAGCAGGTACGTCAGTGAGGAGAGGCTAAACCATGCCAGTCTTTACATTTTCCGGGAAGGATGCGTCGGGACAAAAAGTATCGGGCGAGCGAATCGCTTCGAATAAGCAGTCATTGGCGCAGGCACTGCGGCGCGAACGCATCACTCCGGGCGCGATTCGCGAAAAAGGCAAAGAGTTTTCACTGCCCACGTTCGGCTCGGGCAAAGTCGGGACCAAGGACATTGCAGTCTTCTTCCGCCAGTTCTCGGTCATGATCGACGCCGGCCTCCCGCTGGTGCAATGTCTGGAAATCCTGGCGGCCAACCAGGAAAACCAGGCATTTCAGAAGACGCTGACCGGCGTCCGCACCACCGTCGAAGGTGGCGCCACTCTGGCCAACGCCATGCGTCAGTATCCGAACGTTTTCGATGACCTCACGACCAACATGATCGAGGCCGGCGAAACCGGCGGTATTCTCGACATCATCCTGCAGCGTCTGGCGACCTACGTGGAAAAAGCCGTGCGCCTGAAAGCAGCGGTGAAATCGGCGCTGATCTACCCGGTCGCCGTCGTCAGCATGGCAGTGATCATTGTCGGCGCGCTGCTCAAATGGGTCGTGCCCATCTTCGCGAACCTGTTTGCCGGATTGGGCGTTAATCTACCGCTTCCCACCCGTATTGTGATGGGATTGAGCGGATTCGTGCAGAGCTTTTGGTGGATCGTTCTCGTCGCTGTGGTCGGCCTGGTCTTCGGAGTCAAGCAGGTCCGCAAGCACCCGCGTGGCAGATACTATTTCGACAAGATGCTGCTGCACCTGCCGGTGATGGGGACCTTGCTGCGCAAAATCGCCGTCGGGCGGTTCACCCGTACCCTAGGCACTTTGATCACATCCGGTGTGCCGATTTTGGAAGGTTTGGGCATCACCGCCCGGACCTCAGGCAATGCCGTGCTGGAGGAAGCGCTGATGAAAGTGCGCAAAGCGATCGAAGAAGGCCGAACGATCGTCGATCCGCTGCGCGAGTGCGGCGTGTTCCCCAATATGGTGACGCAGATGATCGGCGTCGGCGAAGCCACGGGCGCGATGGATTCCATGCTGCAAAAGATCGCGGACTTCTATGAGGAAGAAGTCGATGCAGCCACGAAAGATATGTTGGCCATGCTCGAACCCGTCATCATCGGTCTGCTCGGCGCAACCATCGGAGGTATCGTGATTTCGCTCTATATGCCTCTGTTCGCCATGATCGCCAAACTGGCGGGATAAAAAGCAAGTTTCAAAAAGACAAGTTTCAAAGGAGTAAAGGTTTCAAAGTTTCAAGGTGAAAACCGAGACTTTGAAACCTTGAAACCCTTGAAACTTTGAAACCTTGGGTTCTTGATGCAATCGACTTTCGACGAGCGGAATTGGCTGGTTTGGCTGGTTCGAGTCCGCATTCTCATCCTGACTCTACTGCTGGCCATTGAACTCGCCGTCGCACAATTCAGTCCGGCGCCTGTGCCGTGGCGATTATTTCTCAGCACGATTCTTTTCTGGTACAGCCTCTCGTTCTTCTATGTTTTGCTTCTGTCGGTCTGGCAAGAGCATCGGATACAGGCCACGCTGCAAGTTCTCACCGATCTCGTGCTGGTCAGCCTGGTCGTCCACGAAACGGGAGGCTGGGATAGTTCGCTGAATTTTCTCTATCCGCTGGTCATCATCGTTGCCAGCGTCCTTCTGCCGCGCATCTGGGCGGGACTGGTCGCGGCGCTTGCCTTCATTCTCTACGGCACGGTCCTTGAGCTGAATTACTACGAAATCATTCGTCCCTACACGACGACTCATCCCGGCCTCAAGGCGCTGCAGGGGATCATTTTTGTGAACCTGTTTGCGTTTCTGGCCGTGGCATATCTGGCAGGTCTGCTAACGGCCAAGCTGCGCCAGGCGCGCGTGCAACTCGAAGATGCCAGCGGGGCGCTCGAGAGCCTGCAGGCGCTGCACGAGAACATCGTCGATTCGATCAGCAGTGGCTTGATTACGACTGGGCTCGATGGCCGCATCACCTTGGTGAATCCTGCTGCTCAGCGATTGCTGGAGCGCTCAGCCGGGGAACTGATCGGAATGTCAGTCAGTCAGCTCTTTCAGGATCCCCTGCCAACCGTAAATTCGACTCAGGCACACGGAGAGGTTCGCTTCGATCCCCCGACCAAGTACCGGAAGACTCTGCGCGTGCGGGTGACCACCCTCACGGTGCCCGACCGTGGGGAACTGGGATACGTTTATGCGTTCGATGATCTGACCGAGATTCGCCGCCTAGAGCGTGAGGTCCGCATGCAGGATCGGCTGGCAGCAGTCGGCCGTCTGGCGGCCGCGATCGCCCATGAAATTCGAAACCCGCTCACGTCTATTGCCGGGTCAGTCAGTATGCTCTCCGGCGTGCCCGAGATGAACGACGAGCACCGCCGTCTGCTCGATATCGTCACCCGCGAGTCGCAGCGCCTGAATTCGATTATTACCGATTTTCTCGCTTACTCGCGCACCAAGCAGTATCACTTCGACAAGGTCGACCTTATTCAACTGGTCGAAGATACGCTCACGCTCATGGATCACCGCATGACTGCCGAGAAGACCGGCATCACGATCGGCCGGAAGTTCGCTGCTCATGAGGCGCTGGTGATTGCCGACGGCGACAAGCTGAAGCAAGTTTTCTGGAACTTGTGCGAGAACGCCGTTCGCGCCATGAAGTCTGGCGGTACCTTAACCGCCGCAATTGAACCCCTGGGAGAGGACTGGCAGGTCTCCTTCACGGATACCGGAACCGGAATGACACCGCAGCAAATCGAGAAGATTTTCGAGCCCTTCCAGTCGAATTTTGAGGGCGGCACCGGGCTTGGGCTGGCCATTGTTTATCAGATCGTGCAGGCGCATGAAGGCAAGGTCTGGGCGCGATCCAAGCCGGGGCAGGGAACGACATTTGTTCTGCGATTGCGCCAACTCGATGCCGACAGCACCGCGTCCTTTGAGAAAGCCGTCTCCGCGAAGGCCGAGCACGCCGCGAATCAGCATGCCTCGCAGCCGATAGCGTTGGCGGCGGGAGGAGGCGCGCGTGGCTAACATTCTTGTTTGCGACGACGAACGCTCCATTTGCGAAATGCTCGACATCTCCTTACGCCGCGAAGGGCATCGCGTCGAAACGGTTCAGTCGGGACAGGCGGCCAAAAACAAAATTGATGGCGCCCTTTATGACGTCATCATCACCGACATCAAGATGCCGAATATCGATGGCATCGAAGTGCTGCGCCATGCGCACAAGGTATCGCCCGATTCGGCTGTGATCCTCATTACCGCTGTTGACGACTACGAAGCTGCCGTAGAAGCCGTGAAGGCTGGGGGCGCATCCGACTATATCCGCAAGAATCCTGGCTTGGTCGATGAAATCAAGCTCGCAATTAATCGCGCCCTCGAAAAACTCGTTCTCAGCAAGCAGAATTTTGCTCTCCGCCGCGACGCCGCTGCCAGGAACTCGCTCGACAATATCATCGGCTCCAGCACGGCGATGGAGAAACTGAAGCAAACCGTTCGCACCGTTGCTTCCACCGCAAGCACCGTGCTGATTCACGGCGAAAGTGGCACCGGTAAAGAGCTGGTCGCCCGGGCAGTTCATGTGTGCTCACCACGCGCAACCGATGCCTTCGTCTCGGTAAACTGCGGCGCCTTCCCGGAAACGCTACTCGAAAGCGAACTATTCGGCTATCTGAAGGGCGCTTTCACGGGAGCGAACCAGAACAAGCGCGGACTCTTTGAAGTTGCCGACGGCGGCACGATCTTCCTCGACGAAATCAGCGAGATGACGCTGGCGATGCAGGTGAAACTGCTGCGCGTGCTGCAGGAACGCACTGTTCGTCCTGTTGGCAGTACAAGCGAAATCTCCATCGACGTCCGTGTAATCGCCGCTACAAACCGTGATCTCGACAAATTGGTCGCTGAGAATCTATTTCGCGAGGATCTCTACTATCGGCTCAACGTTATTCCGATCCGCGTGCCTCCGCTACGCGAGCGGCGCGAAGACATCCCGCTTTTGGTCAATCATTTCCTCAAAAAGTATGCGAGCGCGGCAGGTCGCAGCATCTTGCGCGTACACGCCGGCTCGCTTGAATCTCTGTGCGGATACGAATGGCCGGGCAATGTCCGTCAACTCGAAAACACGGTCGAGCGTGCGGTCGCCCTTGAGACCACGGAAGAACTTCACGTAGAAATTCCTGCCGAGCGTCCGAAGACTCGTGCGGCGGCAGCCGCTGCTGGTTCGACGGGCATGCCCGAAGTGGGAGCAGATATCACGCTTCCCGAAGGCTTCGGCATGGAGAACTATGTTGCCGGGATTGAGCGCTCGTTGTTGCAGAACGCCCTCAATCACAGCGGCGGTGTGCAGACGAAAGCGGCCGACGTTCTCGGCATCTCCTATCGCTCCTTCCGTCATCTTATGAAGAAATACGGGCTGTAGTTCTTCTGTGGAAATGATGAAGGGGGAGTCCCCCCTCCCGGTAAATCATCCAGAAGATCGTGTAAATTGTGCCCGCGTTTCCCCTAGGTCGGGAACTTTCGTCTAGGGTGTTTACCTGAACTTGTCGCCTCATTTTGCTTGGGGTCTAGTCCCACCGAAAAATCATTCAAATGCTTTCCCAAACTCTCTAATCTACTTCCATTGCATTACGGAACAGTACGTGAACGTTAACGTTGTGTGACGACCTGGTGTGGTTCGATATGCGTATTTTGGCGCGGCTTTTCGGCATTTGCGTAAGTGCAAGACTGCGATTCGGCAATCTGCTCGGAATCAATTCCGATTTCGGGACAATGTGCTCATGCGCAAGTCTCTGTGGAAAAAAGTCTTGCGATTCGCAACGCGGAAATGTCACAAAATGGCAACGTGGGTGCTACCGGAAACCGTAATAGTAAAGCCATACACCTGACCGGGTGAGGCAAATTCAAAAACAAGGGGAGGATGGGATGAAGGAGCAGACTGTTCGGCTCGGTCCGCGCGAACAGCAGATCGTACACTTGCTGTTGCAAGGATGCGACAACGCCGAGATAGCCACCCAGCTCAATATGGCACGGCGTACCGTGAAAGCTCATTTCAACCGGTTGTTTCTCCGTTTCGGAATTACCGGCGGTATCAAGCGAGTCAAGCTCGCGACCCTGCTGTACCGGAGGCAAGCATGTCAGGAAACGAACGTTATGGAAACCGTATCCCCAGCGAGCGTGAGCACCGTGTCATCCAACTCGTTGCCGAAGGCCTGAAAAACAAGGAGGTCGCGGAGGCAATCGGAACCACCGAACACGTGGTTAAGAATTACCTGCGCGTCATCTACGACAAACTAGGCCTTTGGAATCGGGTAGAACTCGCTCTCTGGTACGAGGCGAGGAAAGCACCCGCGTCGTTGCTGATGCAATAATAGCTGTTAAAAGTCTTTTCTCTGTGTCCCACAAATCTGTAGTCGGGGCGAGCGGGAAGTTATGCTCAGCCCCGTTTCCTACTCCTCAGTGACACCCGAAGGCCTGAAGATTCCGCAAGCGGTCGCCGGCGCCTGGGACACCTCTACGCGCTGCTGAATCAAGCAGCACCCGTCCCTGCTCGCAGTTCTTGGAGACACCATCGCCGCGAAGGTAAAGATCTGCCAAAAGTATCGCAGCCTGGCCATTGTGCTTGGCAAACGACTTCCACAGCAACCTTACCGCTTCGCTGACGTTACGTCGCCCACCGACGGACCCATTTAAATATCTCTCGGCCATCGCAAGCTCTTCGCCTCCGCCTGACGAAGAAATCTCCTGCGATGCGGCCTGTTCCGCAGGGGGACGCGGCGGAGTCCTTTCTGCGACTTGGCGTTCCGCCACTCTACTCTTCGGCGACGAAGCTGTATTCACAGGTGCTGGCGTTGGTGCAGCCGCCTCCGGTTCGCTCTTTGGAGCAGCGGTCTGCTCTACGGGAGCTGTTGGTTGTGGAGCACTGGAGGCCTGCTGAGCAGGAGCCGCGGGTTGTGCCGATTCCGTGACCGGAGCGGGCGGAGGTGCTGATACCTCACGCGAGCTTTGTGATGTTTGCGCGCCTCGCCATGCCATGTAGCCGAGCGCTCCAATGACAATCAATAAAACCGCTGCGATGTAGAAGCGGTACGAGGTGGAAGGCGGTGGTTCATAGTCCCAATCTTCATCCGCCTCCGGCGAACGAAAACTCTGAAACAGCGATAGTTCATCACTGCCCGCAGCGGGTGCGTGAAAAGCAGGAGCGTGCCTCGGAGCTTGGGCCTGGCCGTAAAATCCTTCGTTGTAGGACTCTTCTGGTGTCACCCGTTCCGCCGGACGTTCCTGAGCGAAGAGGATTCTCGGTGGAGTCAGGTCACGCCCATCTGCAGGCGCAGACTCTTGCGGGGAAGAATCCAGGTAAAGCCTTGCCCCGCACATCCCACAAAACTGGTGGGTGACAGGATTCTCGCTTTTGCACGCCCAGCAGAATCTGTTCTCTGATTGTTGCTCCTCGACTGTTACAGGCACAAAAGCAGCGTGACGCGGAGAATTCCGTAAACTGGTGTCTGCTGTTTCCGGATGTGCTTCGGCCCTTTCCTTTTCCTTCTCCAAATCATGAAGGAGTTCGATCACCGCCTCTTCGCGCCTCTCCGGAGGACTGGTGAAATAAACCTCGGCCCATCGCCCCATGTTGTCCGAAAGAATCGGATTTAACAACGGGTTGAGTTCGGGCCGCGGCAGGATATCAGCACTTTCAGATTGCTCCCTTGTGCTCTCCAAACGCGTCTCCTGTAAACACTGTACTCGACGATAGATCGAACTTGGCTCGTATGATTGCACTCCGAGAATGGAAGGTTGTCAATTGTTGTCGCGCTCGGAAGGGCAAAACGGCGACTCAATTGCATGCTTTACGGTAAGCTGGCTCAAATTGATCGAGCTGTGCCTCGCGTTGCGTTGTGAATCTTCCCTTCGGAGTTTTTCCATAAAGATCCGCGCCGGGGCAATAGTAGAGGGCAGTACGCTCATCGACCCATACTTGCACACCAGGGCTGCCCTTATCCTCAGGAGGTTCCGGTGCTTCGGCTAAACCTAGCTTGATCAGCATCCGGTCGAAGAAAGAGAGATCTGCATCCGGCGAAACTTTTTTTGGAGTCGCCACCGCAGGGTTCTGAGCGCTTTTGGCAGTTGTGGAATGATTCGACCAGACTCCCCAGCGGATCACGCAAGCAACTAGAATCACTGCAATCGCGAGATAGATATCGCCCCTTCTCGAATTCCAGAACTGAGCCAAACTTCGACTGCGCTTACCGGAAGCTAATTGCTCAAGAAATTGGCGAGCCGCGGCTGCGGAACTCCAGTCCGCTGGCACGGTTAGTTTGTCTGATTGGGATTCATCGGAACTGCTCTTCTCTTCAACCGCCGGAGCTTGCTGATCGATCGTGTTTTCTTCCAACTCGCTCTCAAGCACATCGATCATGGACCTCTTTGGCCCCAGTGAGGACTCGACCAACGCTTCCAGAGATTCTGCGGAATTGGTGTCGGCCGCCGGCGTGTGTTCGATAGAACGGGCGAGTGCAACTTCGAAGTTCGACCGGACCGGTTTGGATGCCGTGCTTTCTACAGCGGCTTCCTTTGGAACTGATGTTGCGTTGCCGTCCGTTTTGGTCGACTCCTGCAACTCCCAAAGCGATGCCACTTTGCTCTGCATGCTGGGACGTTCGTAGTCTCCGTTGCGGGGCAATCCACATTCACCACAGAATTGCTCTTTTTCCAGCAGTTGATGCCCGCATTTGCGGCATTTATAAGTTGCGATTTCCGCCGATTGCGGGGCGGCGTCTGGCTCTTCTTGGTGAATCCCTGATTTAGCCCCTGATTTCTCTACGAGCGCAGCCAGATTCGGTTGTAGCTTCTGCAGAGCGTCCAGCATCGCGGCCCGTTCTGTTGCCAGCGATTTCTTCCAGGTGTGTTCTTCCTCGCGGACTAACGCTTCTGTAACCAGCCCAGCCATGAGTTGACCCGTGTGAACGTCCTGCTCGGTATACGCATGAGGAGTCGAGTAGTAAACCTCAAGTGCGCCGGCAACTTCGCCCTCGTGGAAGACTGGAGCCACGATCAGTGACTGGATGCCTCGGCGCCGGCACTCTGCTGTATCAATTTCGGTCGACAAGGCGACGTCTGGGCAGCGGACGACGTGCGCAGTCTCAATGCAAACGGAACAGAGTGCTTTTGCTACCGGCACAATCGAGCCAGCAGCCGGGGCCTTCAGCCCTGTCACGGCCGCATACCGAGCGCTCTGCCCATTTACCAGAGCGATAGCGGCGCCACTGGCTGCGCCCATTTCCATGACTCGCTGGGCCACCAGCGACATGGCTTCGTCCAAACCAAGTTTGCGGACTTGAATATGGTGCTGTGTCTCGACGATCTTGCCCAGCGTGAGCGTGTAATCCGGCGGACCGCTGGATGGCAGTGCTTGGATGTGCGGCGGGTCAACCCGCAGAGAAGACGCTTGATCGCTGGCCTCGACCTGGTCCCGTTTCAATTGCAGTTTGCGGTCCAGTTCGCGCAGGGATTGATTATGTTCCTGCAGCACATAGGCCGCCTCGAGCAGCTTATCGAGAGTCTGCTCGTCGAAAACCGGTTTTTCTTTCTCCTCAGGCACCGTCAGGATTTCCACAATGTCGGCCGTCCTCGCCGCATTCACGAACTCGAGCCGGAATGCGTCCCATTTTATTGCAACTCCGGCACCAATATAGAAACCCGGTCTTTCTTTGGGACCAGCTTTCTTATTTCAGGGGGAGTCGGGAACACTTTATCGGCCCCGCGGCTGGGGCTCTCATCTCGCAATAGTTTACCGCCCCTTGGCTCTAGTGGCGAGTGATCTTGTCGGAACTAGCCGGTCCGCTCTGAGTGAAAACCGCACGTCAGTACGGTAACTGTGACCAGTAACCGTTACCGCAGAAATCTTCACATTTGGGGAATACTTTCCTTACTCGGGACTGGCCGGAGCCAACTCGACCTGAGGTTCATTCTTTCCGCTGAGATAGAAATGCACTGCCGGCGTAATAATGAGCGACAGCACCATCGAGATCAGAACACCGCCAATCACAGCGATTGCCAGCGGTTGCAGCATCTGCGATCCGGCGCCAAGGGCAAACGCCAAAGGCAACATGCCAGCCACGGTTGCGAGCGCCGTCATCGCAATCGGGCGGAGTCTACGCCTGGCCGCCAGCAGCATCGAATCCTCAGCCGAACGGCCCAGCCTGCGCATTTTCTGGTCGGCATCGAGCAAAAGAATTCCGTTCTTTGCCACGATTCCGATGACCATGATCATTCCCATGAATGAGGAAATATTGAACGTCGTCCGCGTAATCAGCAGCGCAATGAAGACACCGGACGTGGACAGCAGTGCCGACGAGAGAATTGCGATGGGTGCCGCGAAGCTGCCAAACTCAAACAACAAAACGATGAACAGCAGTAGGACCGCAAGAATAAGCACGATCACCAGATCGTGGAAATTCTGCTGCTGTTCCGCATATAGTCCCCCGTAAACGACGCGAATGTTGGAAGGGATATGCAGGGCATCCACGGCCTTGCGGACGTCGGACATGCCGCTGCCTAACCCGCGACCTTCAAGCCGTGCGGTAACTGCCACGTCGCGCTGCAGATTCTCGCGGCGAATCTCATTTTGCCCGGGCGCTTCCACGATTGAAGCCAAAGCGCCGAGAGTCGCGGTGTGTCCAGTGCTGCTTACCAGCAGCGTATCGCGCATGGCGTCGAGAGTAGCTCGATTCGCGGCGGGAAAGCGCACGCGCAGAGTGTAAGCACGATCGTTCGCTATGACCGGGGTCGGGGCAGGTTCTCCCTCGAGGATCGCCGATGCATCGAGCGCCACTTCCTCGGCGGAGAAACCAGCCCTCGCTGCCACGCTCGGGTCGACCTGGAACGTCACCGCAGGTCCACTGATCGTATTATCGATGCCGTTCAAAATGTCCACGACGCCGTGAATCTTGCCAATCGCATCGGCGACTTTAGGAGCCCATTCCTGTAGCTGCTTGGGGTCTGGCGAAAACAGCTTGATCTGAATCGGTTCGGGAGCTGACGTCAGATCGCCGATCATGTCCTGCAACACCTGAACGAACTCGATATCCAGTGCGGGTTCCTGCTGCTTAATATCGGCTCGCAGGTCGGCGATGATTTCCTCGATATCGCGCTTGCGATTGGGCTTCAGCTTGACCAGAATGTCGCCGCGATTGGCTTCCGTGACTGCAGCCAGACCGAGTTCCAGCCCGGTGCGGCGCGAGGTGCTCTCGACTTCGGGGATCTCGCGCAGCATTTGCTCGACATGGCCGACGATTCGGTTCGTTTCGGTCAGAGAACTTCCAGCAGGCGTGAGATAGTCGAGAACAAAACCGCCCTCGTCCATTTCCGGAAGTAAATCGGTATCGGTAAGAACGAAGCACAAAATCGAGATCGCCACCAGCCCCACGCTGAAAAGGACGAGCAATCGCGGACGTTCCAGAGCGCGTCGCAGCCAAGTCGCGTGAAAATTTACGATCCGCAGGAAAAAGCCGCTCAGATGCTTTTCTTCTGCATCCAGAAGTCTCTGGGCCTGATCGTGCGCGTTCGCTATTTGTGCGTTTGGTGTCTGGGCTGATTGCATGCCCTCTTCGATCCCGTTGGTCTCGTACTTTCTTCGGATGAAGTACTGGCTCAGATTTGGTGTCCAGGTAAGGGCCAGGGCGAGCGATGTAAGCAACGACACTGTCATCGTCACCGCCAGCGCGCGGAAGAACACTCCGTAGACACCGTTGATGACGATCAGCGGAATGAATACGACGACCGGCGTAATCGTAGATCCCACCAGCGGTATCGTAATTTCCTTCAGCGCGCTGCGAATCGCTCCTACCCGCGATTGCCCGAGATCACGATGGAGCACGATGTTCTCGACCACCACGATGGCGTCATCAATGACGAGTCCCACAGCCGCGGCGAGGCCGCCGAGAGTCATCAGATTGAATGTCTGCCCCATCAACTTCAGTGCAATGAATGTGACCAGGACGGTAACGGGAATGACCAATCCCGCGACTAATGACGTTCCCCAATCGCGCAGAAAGACGACTAGGATGATCGACGCCAGAATCAGTCCCAACAGAATTGCGTCACGTACGCTCTTGATGGATCCATTGACGATGATGGATTGGTCATAAAACGGCTCGATGCGAATTCCCGGAGGCAGGGTCTTCCTGATGCTTTCAATTTCGTCGTGAACCTCCTGCGCCACTTGCACCGTGTTCCCGTCAGGTTGCCGGTTGACATTCAGCAGCACTGCCGGCTTACCGTTTGCCGTCACCACCGTATACACAGGTTTCACGCTGGGCGCCACCGTTGCCACATCGCCAATGCGGACGGGAATTCCCGCGGGCGTGCTCTTGATGACCGCTTTCGCAATCTCATCCGGTGTTCGCACCTGCCCGTTTACCAGCCCAAGAAAGAGTTGATGGTTGCGTTCCAGCAGTCCAGGGGAATCGATCAGGTTGGTTCGGCGTACCGCATCCAGAATGTCGGACACCGTCACACTCGCAGTAAGCAACTTTGCTGGGTCGGGAGTGATCTGAAATTCCGGTTCTTGGCCTCCCTGCACGATTACAGTCGAGACGCCATCCAGTCGATTAAGCCGCGGCTTCATCTCATAAGTTGCCATCTCCCACAGCTTCGTCAGCGGCGTCGTGTCAGACGTTAAGCTGTAGGCGATGATGGGAAACGCGGCGAAGGTCAGCCGATGCGCCTGAATCGTTGCCGTTGGTGGAAGTTCGGGCTGCACGCGCGAAATGGCCGCATTCACATATTGCAGCGTCTGGAACATGTCCACGTTCCAGTCGAAGTAGAGATCCACTTCCGCCGACCCACGACTGGTGATGGAGCGCACCGTGAGCAGTCCCGGTACGCTATTAACTGCCTCTTCCACAGGTCGCGTGATGGTGACCATCATCTGGTCAATCGGCATGACGCCGTTATCGACGGCAATCAGCACGCGCGGAAAGTTTGTCGACGGAAATACAGAAACCGGGATGGTGAAAGCCAGATACGCGCCCAGCAACCCGAGTGTCAGGATCAGAAAAATCACCGGCCGCGAATGCTGGGCTACCCAATATTGATCCTTGGCTGCACCCTTTTCCGAGTTCACACCCTGTGTGGTCTGGGGTTCGTCAACCGCCGTTCCCGAGTGGTTATTTTTCACCCGAACCCTCACTCGGAGCCTTTGATCCCTCTGCGGACGGCTTGCTCTCTGCTCCGGACGCCTCGGCGGCTTCAATCTTGATCTTGGTTTTGTCCGGCAGTCCGTAGGCACCACTGGACACAACCTTGTCCCCCTCCTTTACGCCCTCGACAACTTGAACATCTTCGCCATTCCTAATACCAAGCTTGACGGGCTGCTGGTGGGCCAGTCCATCTGATCCGGCGAGCATGACTGTCGTGGACCCATCAGGGGCTGTAAGCACGGAATTGACCGGCACCACCAATGCGTCTTTCACCGTCTGGGCGGTGATCGAAACCTGGACACTCGTCCCCGGCTTCAACTCGTGCTTTGGATTCTTGGCTTCGAACCACACCTCGACGGTTGTGCTACTGGGATCAAGCGCTGGGCTGACGACGGTCACTCGACCGTCGATAGGCTTATCAATTCCCGGAACCGTCATCGTCCCTTTATCGCCGACTTTCAATGCGGCTGCGTCGTCCTGCGGAATATGCGCCTTTGCGATCACCGACGAAATATCCATGACCGTGAGCAAGGGTGTGCCGGCCGCCGCCATCTCTCCGGGATACAGGGGACGATCCGTAATCACGCCGTTAATCGGGCTGCGTATCTCCGAGTAGCTGAGCTGCGCTTGAGCACCCTGATATTTACCTTTGGCCGATTCCAGGCTTCCGGCAGCAGCTCTTAGTTCCGCCTGCTTCCCGATGGCCAGCAATGCCTCGAGATGATGCTTGGCGATCGCATGTTGGTTACGCGCCTGTGTGATATCGACGCGGGATTGATCCAATTCTTTTCGTGGCAGGGCGCCCTGTTCGAACAACTGCTGCCTGCTTTCGAAGATTTTTTCCTGCGCGTCCAGTGCCTGCTTGGCCTGCTGCTCGTCGGCTTCGGCCTTCTGAATTTCTTCCGGTAGATTGGCTGCGGTAGTCGTTTCGTAAGTGGCCTGAGCCTGATCAAGCGCTCCCTTTGTGTCCTGCGCCGCCGCCGACAAATCACGGTTTTCGAGCACCGCGAGCAGTTCGCCTTCCCTAACGGGGCTTCCACGTTTCACAAGAAACTTCTGCACGGGAGCACTGATCTTAGGAACGATCGCGGCCTGTTGCAGCGGAAATAGAACCGCCTGACTATTGATGACACGCTGAATCGTAGTCTTCTCGACAGCAGACGCCTGGACGCTAACGGTGGGTGCCGGTTCTCCTTTTTCAGAAGAACAGCCAACCAAGGACACGCTTACGCATAGCGCTCCGGCAATCACAAAGATTCGGCCGAACTTCGATAAGCAAGCCATACGCCGGCGGTTATGGGATGAGATTTCAGTCCGGTTCATTTGCCTAGAAGTTTCCTGTCAGGGTCTGCAAATTCGCAATCGCCACGCGGTAGCGGGATTGCCCATCGTCGTACGCATTGCGTGCCGTAGTCAACGTATTCTGCGCATCGACCACTTCCAAAACCGTGGATTCACCAGCCTGATAGCGCATCGTCGTGAGCCTCAAGCTATCGGCCGCAAGCTCGGCGGAACTCGCCAGCGAGTCCATCTCCGAGCGTGCTGTCTTCGCCTCCAGGTAGAACTGGCGCAAATGGCTCAGAAGCTGGCGCTGCGCGAAATTCAGTTCCACATGTGCCTGATCGCGTCGTAGCTTTGCCTGCTTCAGCTTGCTCCAGTCCGACCCCCAACTGAAAATCGGAATCTGCAATGTCGCGACTCCCGAGTAACCAAGATTCCGGATTCCATCCGTGTAGGTCGCGAAGTGACTTGCGTCGATCCCGTAAAAGTAATCAACACTGAGCGATGGCAGCAATCCTCCCAAGGAGGCTGTGACTTCGTGGTTGGCCACCTCATAAGCTGCGAGCGCCGCTCGTAAGTCAGGATTGTTCTTCTTGCCAGCAGCTTCTGTTTCTTCAAACGTAGGCAGAGGCTCCGGCGTCTGCAGATCGTCGACCACCGAGAAGTCCTGATTGAAATCCGGAAAGAGAATCACCGCCAGATCCAGCCGGCTACGCTCCATATCGAGTTGTGTTTCCTGCAAGTCGCGCTGCTGTTGCTGCGCTTGAATACGGGCCTTGATCACGTCGGCATGCGCCACTTCGCCGCCGTTTTCCAGTTTCACGCTGATATCGAGGAAGCGGTTCGCCTCCGCGGACGCTCGTTGTGCTGTCGCGTATTTTCGCTGGGCAACCACGAAGCCGTAATAAGCCTGCGTCACTGTCACAACCAATCCGCGGGTAGCAATTTCTGCCTTCGCACGAGCGAGCGCCAGGCCGGCTTGCGAACGCCGGTAATCCGCAACATCAGTCAAGGAGAGAGACTGATGGACATTTGCCTGGCTGATGTATTCGTGCACACCGTTGTTCGCAATGAACCTGAAAGTCGGACACCCTGCCTGCGGATTTGCGCAACCGGCAGGAAGCGGCCCCGTTCCCTGGGTGTAGATAAAAGAAGTGTTGTAATTCACATTGGGCAGAAGTCCGGCGCGCGCTTGCACGCGGTCTTCATGAGCCAGACCCAAGTCCGTCATGGCGGACCGGTACTGGGGGTCGTTCTGCCGGGCACGTTGCAGTGCATCTTGCAGCGTAATGGTGATCGGCGCGCCTTGGGGTTGGGGAGCCGCCGCCTGTGCATAACTTTGAGGCGCGTGTGCCCAAAGGCCCAAAATGAAAAGGCACCAAGTGCCAATTTGGGAAGTCCGACCTGCCACCGCCATCTGCCGCTTCTGACGAAAACTCACTGGTCACCTCTCATCCCAGACGAAGAAATCGCGCCCCGAAACTAGCCGTGCACAAAGGGGATCGCCAATTCGCCCACCGGTCTAACACGCGGTCGGGCCTTGGACACTCGAACGGGTTGAGCCGAGTCGGAATTGGTGAATGAATATCCCGGTCTTTTGCATGGTCGTGTGGCTGGACCAATTTGGAACTGGCTGAGCCTACCACGCGCTTCCTGAAAGGCACATGAAAACTCAGGTTCATATGCCTAAGCCACTGTGACGCAAATATTTACCCTCTGTCGTGTTTTGCGCGACGAAGAAATGGCGAAGGTCGTGCACTATCGCTGAGGTTTGATGCGCGAAAGGCAAGAAGGAGGAGTGAACATGATCGATCTCGACCAAGTCAAAGTGACGCCCCGCGACCAGCAAGTGCTCAATCTGCTCGTCCAGGGCTGTAGCAACAAGGAAATCGCGGGCCAATTAAACATCAGCCCGAGGACCGTAAAGCAACACCTGCGCACCCTATTCCTACGTGCTGGTATCCGCGAGGGCCGCAAGCGGGTCAAACTCGCCATTGCAATGTTTAGTAAAGAGGAGGCACAGTCATGACCCCTCGCGAGCGTCTCACTCCCAAAGAGATCCAAATCGCCATTCTCGTCTGGGATGGCCTTACCAATCGAGAGATTGGTCGCATCGTCGGCACCAGTGAGCAGGTCATCAAGAACCATCTGCGGAGCATCTTCGACAAACTCGGCGTCTGGAGCCGGCTGGAACTGGCGATGTACGTGGCCGGCCACGGCGGGAAGAACTGGCCCGGAGCCGAGACTCCCTCTTTGGCGCAGGCCGTCGCAGCATACTAACGCTCGCTTCGGTGACCTTAGATGCAAGTTCCTTCCTAAGACGGAAGGAATACTGCAAAAGCTTTCACGAAAGTGGATCGACGAGCCGCTTATTTGCGAGTTAACAGCCATTCTTTCAGTGATTTGAGATTTCTAATTGAGCGGCCCTGTAATTGCACCGCTGGTTTCGATGGTCAAGCAGGCTCCTGCAGCCTAAGAGCCTGGTTCGCATCCCAGGGGCGAAACCAGCGATGTCCTACAAAGAGACTTTTTGGATGGCGTGTGACTCGACCGAACAACTTCGCGCCGAGTACGGCCCATTCCACACCCGCGCGGAGGCAGAACTCGAAGCTAAGAAGCTCGGCTTCGGCTACCTCCTGCGCTACGAACACCTTCTCGGTCCCGACGAAGAGATCGAAGAAGTTCGCTGCATCTTTATCGAGCTACCCGGAGCCGTCCCGGTAGGGAATGACGCTATCACCGTAACGTTACACACGCGCTGTGCCACGTGCGGCGAATCCGCAGCTCACGATACAGCATGGAAGGCCGAAGTCTGGGCCGACATTCACGAGTTCGAACACTCCCGTCACCGCGTGCGGCTCTTCGAGCATGCCCGCGGCCGCGGCCTAAAGGAGATCGGCGACTGGCGGGGATGAAACCAAAACCGCAGGGCGCAGGCGAAAAAAGGGTCATTTATTCATTTGGTCATTTAACCATTGAGTCATTGAGTGGTCACTTCAATGACTCAATGACTCAATGACTAAATCACTAATTGTGAATTCTGAATTTGAGAGTTAGTCCTGATAGACAATCAGAGTTGTTTTTCTGTCCACTCTGTGTCCTCCGCGTACCCTGCGGTTTTCATTTAACGTAATCAGTTCGACAATCCGCTGGCCGCCGCGCGATCCAGAAACCAGATCAGCTTCCCATCTTTCGGCTGCACCAGTTTGGCAGGATACTGCTCCCCCGGATCGTTCCCTTCCAGCACCGCTTTGAGGGCGGGAGCCTTGTCAGTACCACTTACCAGAAACGCCACAGTGTGCGCGGCATTTAACACCGGTAGGGTGAAGGACAGGCGGTGAGTCTTCAGTTTTTCTACCCAATTTGCGATTACCAGACGAGATTTTTCCTTGAGTCCTTCGGTCGCAGGGAAAAGGGAGGCCGTGTGCCCGTCGGGGCCCATTCCGAGAAGAATGAGATCGAATCGCGGTACACCATTCGCCTCCAACTGAAAGAACTTCCGCAACGTCTGTTCGTAGGCAGCCGCAGCAGCAGAAGCATCCGGATTCTCAGCTTCAATCCGAAATACATTGGCCGGGGGAATGGGAACTTTGGAGAGCATGGCCTCGGTCACCATGCGGTAATTGCTGTCGGGATCATTAGGAGGTACGTGCCGCTCATCACCCCAGAAAAAATACATGCGCTCCCAAGGCAGCGCGGTGCGGGCGTTCGTCGCGAGCAGGTTATAGAGGGCCTTGGGAGTAGATCCTCCGGACAGCGCAAGCGTGAATTTCCCCCGAACCTTTATCGCTTCGTCGGCGGCATGTATAACTTCCTCCGCCGCGGCAGCAAACAACTCCTGCGGAGTCGTCAAGATTCGAATTTCCGCCGAGGAGCTCACGGAATCGCTCAGCCTCGCGCCCGGACAGCCCCGCAGCGTGCTGCGCCTAGCAGTCCTACCTTTTCGTTGGTGACGACGTGAACAGGCATCGCTTCGACGAGGTGCCGCATGCGTCCTTTGTCGAGAAATGCCTTCATGAAGCACGGCCCCGTAAGTTTCGGCAGAATTTTCGGTGAGATGCCTCCAGCAAGGAACAAACCACCGGTGGCCATGGCCTTGAGACCCAGATTCGAAGCCTCCGCGCCGAACACCGCGATGAAGAGATCCAATGCCTTCTCCGCCAGGGCATCGCTCGACTCAAGGGCGGCGCGCGAAATCGCTGCCGCAGGATCACCCTTCTTCATCGCATCAGCGACTGCAGGCGACTCCTTTTCGCATCCCGTTTCGCGCAAGAACTCGTAGACGTTGACCAACCCAGGCCCGGCAAGAATCCGCTCGTAACTCACGTGTCCGAAGCGTGCAGTGAGAAATCTCAATAACTCGATCTGAAGTTCATTCCGTGGCGCAAAGTCCGTATGGCCACCTTCGCAGGCAAAAACATGGTGCCGGTTCCCATCCCAGAACAAGCCCGCCTCGCCCAAACCCGTTCCAGGCGCGACCACCGCCTGATTTCCGATCACCGGTCCTTTCACATCATTCAAGGCAACAAGGTCATCTTGTCCGAGTGCACCAATACCCCAGGCGATCGCTTCGAGATCATTAATGAGAAGAGTTGCCGGTAGTTGGAATTCGTCGGCCAGTCGCGACTGTTCAATCACCCACGGAAGGTTCGAAGTTTCCACTCGCCCGTTACGCACCGGGCCTGCGATTCCAAAGCAAGCGGCTTGTGGACGTGTTCCGGAGTCGTGTAAGAACTTCCCGACAATTTCTCCGAACTCATGATGCTCGCGGCTGGGAAAAACTTTTTCAGAGACGAGGCGAAGACGACCATTCTGGGATTGGAAATAAGCCAGCCTGGCATTGGTCCCACCAATATCGCCGGCCAGAATCATTTTTCGAAATTCCTCCAACGGCGCCCGTCGCGCTCCAGCAACTCGTCGGCGTCCTTGGGTCCCCAAGTGCCAGAGGCGTAGTTGGGGAAGTTGCGCGGCGGAAGCGCCTTCCACAGATCCAGCACCGGATTCACCACGGCCCAACCCGCTTCCACCATGTCGGCTCGTTGAAACAATGTCTGATCGCCGATCATGCAATCGTGCAGCAGGCGCTCATATCCCGTGCTGGGCTGCTTTCCAAAGTATTCCTGATATTCGAAGTTCATGTCCACTGTTCCCAGACGCATAACGGGCCCGGGAACCTTGGCCGCGAACTGTAACGAGATGCCTTCTTCCGGTTGGATGTGCAGCACCAGTTGGTTCGGCATCAGGTGCTCGACCGGCGTATCGCGGAACAGTACAAAAGGTGCTCGACGAAACTGTATCACGATATGCGTATTGCGCACCGGCATTCGCTTGCCAGTACGGAGGTAAAAAGGAACGTCAGCCCACCGCCAGTTGTCGATTGAAAGCTTCATCGCGACGAACGTCTCGGTGCGCGAATCCTGCGGAACGTCTTCTTCGGTGCGGTAGGCCGGAACACGCTTGCCATCTTCGGTGCCTTCACCATATTGTCCGCGCACCGTACGGCTGAGGACTTCTTCATCGCTCATCGGCTGGATCGCATGCAGAATTTTCGCCTGCTCGTCGCGCACCGCATTCGCGTCGAACGATATCGGAGGTTCCATCGCCGTGAGGCTGATCAATTGCATGATGTGGTTCGGCACCATATCGCGCAGCGTGCCGGCATGATCGAAATAGCTGCCGCGGCCCTCTACGCCAACCGTTTCGGCCACGGAAATCTGCACGTGGTCGATGTAGCGGCGGTTCCAGACTGGCTCGAAAATTCCGTTGGCAAAACGGAATGCCATGATGTTCTGCACGGTCTCTTTGCCAAGATAGTGATCGATGCGGTAGATCTGCTTCTCGTCGGCAACCTTCAGCAGTTGCTGGTTCAGCGTCTTCGCCGATTCCAGATCGTGTCCGAACGGCTTTTCAATCACAACGCGGCGCCAGTGGCCGTTGGATTGTTCCATGAAGCCGTTGGCAGCCAGTTTTTCGACAATCGGCCCGAAGAAACTCGGCGCGACCGCCATGTAGTAAAAGAAGTTCTGGTGAGTCGAATGCTCTTGATCGAGCTTGGTTAAGGCGTCTTTCAACCGGGAATACAGATTGTCATCATCAAAATTTCCTGAGAGATAGTAAAAGCGCTGCTGGAACCACTCCCACAGATCGTTGTCGACGCAGTCACCGCAATACTCTTTAATGTCTTCGTAGACTTTCTTGCGGAACTCGTCGTCTGAATATTGCGCCCGCGCCACCCCGAGCACGGCGAACTCGCGCGAGAGTAATCCCGCCCGGGCCAAATTGTAGAGTGCAGGTACCAGCAGCCGTCCGGTAAGATCTCCGGCTGCTCCGAAGATCACCATCACGCAGGGGTCGCCCTGCTTTCCGATACGCGGCGGTGCCACTTTGGGTTGTTCCGCTAATTGAGCCATGCTTACCTCTCGAGATTCTCTGCCATTTGCACGTTATTTTCTCTTGGCTGCGCCGGCAGGACCTTCTGACGCCTCAACGTGGCCGCCAAACTTCTGTCGCATCGCCGAAAGCATCTTTTCGGCGAACGTATGCTGTTGCCGTGACCGAAAGCGAACATATAGGGCTGCAGTCAAGACGTCTACGGGAACCGCCTCTTCGATGGCAGCTTGAATGGTCCATCGGCCCTCGCCTGAGTCTTGCACATAACCTTCATACTCCGTCAAAGTTGGACTCTCGGTCAGAGCCATTGCCGTCAGGTCGAGCAACCAGGAACTGACCACGCTCCCGCGCCGCCAGACCTCGGCGATATCGGGAAGGTTCAGGTCGTAGCGCATGTCGTCCGGCAGTTCTTTGCTGGTCGCATTTTTGAAGATGTCGAAGCCTTCGGCATAAGCCTGCATGATGCCGTATTCGATGCCGTTGTGCACCATCTTGACGAAGTGTCCGGCGCCCGACGGACCGCAATGGACATAGCCTTCTTCAGCGGTACCGCCAAGTTTCTCTCGTCCTGGAGTCCGCGGAATTTCACCTCGTCCGGGAGCCAGCGTCTTAAAGATCGGATCAAGACGCTGCACAGCTTCTTTCGGTCCGCCGATCATCATGCAGTAGCCGCGGTCAATGCCCCAGACACCACCGCTGGTTCCGACGTCGATGTAGTGAATCCCTTTGGGCTGGAGTTGATGGGCGCGGCGCACATCGTCTTTGAAGTAGGAATTGCCACCGTCGATGATGGCGTCGCCGGCTTGCATATGCTGCGATAGCTTCTGGACGGTCTGCTCGGTCGGCCCGCCCGAAGGAACCATGATCCAGACAGCGCGGGGAGGTTTGAGCTTGGAAATCAGATCTTCCAGCGAGGACGATCCCGTCGCTCCTTCTTTGCCGAGTTGCTGGACCGTGTCGGCGCTCAGATCGGAGACTACAAGCGAATGTCCACCGCGCATGAGCCGCCGCGTCATATTCGCGCCCATGCGGCCCAGCCCTACCATTCCCAATTGCATGACTTACTCCTTACAGAGGCGCCGAACTCGTGCGCCAATCTTTTCGCTTTGGGTGCCCCATTTCTCGCTTGTTTTGCGAGGAGTGGGGGATTTTTGATCGGCAGCAGTGATCGCTGCGGCAGATTCACAGCGCCTTCTGTATCGCCGCCTGAAGAGTGGCAAGACCACCTTTCAAATCTTTTCCCAGATGTACACGAAGAGCTCTCCGCCCGCGCTCAGCGAGAACCTGGAAGTCTCCACGGGCCTGCGCCGCTTTCACGACTCCGAACGTGTATTTCTGACCGGGCACGGGAAGTTCGACCGAGTCGTCACACGTGATCTGCAGAAAGACTCCCGAGTTCGGGCCGCCCTTGTATGCCTGTCCGGTTGAGTGCAGAAAACGTGGCCCAAACCCCAGGCATGTCGCAACGTGTTTCTTATCGCGAACCGCATGCCGCATGACCTGCAACGCCTGCTCATGCTCGGCATTCATTTGGATGTAGGCAAGCACCGCGAAGTAATCCCCGGCATGGATTCGATTCAAATGAGCCTTCAGGTATCCGGCGAGAGATTTGTCGCCAGCGTTTTTGGCAAGATCAGCCGCATTCTTTTCGTCCGTGAAGAGTTTGATGCCATTCTCTTCAAGAATCGGTTTCTCTGCGGGAAGCGAACCCTTCTGCTCGTACTCCGAGGTTAATACGCGCGTAGCAACCTTGCTCGCTTCCACGTCCGGCTGATTGAACGCGTTGATTCCGATAATCGCCCCGGCCACTGCCGTGGCAATCTCCCAGCGGAAGAACTCGGCGCCCAGATCGTAGATATCGGACATCACGATCCTGACCACCGGGTGCCCCGCTTTTTCAAGCGCGGCTACCTTCGCGTCCTGCTCAGAATCTGCCTCTTTTTCCAGACGAATGTATGCGAAGACACGATCACTGCCATAGACATCAGGCGAAGCCAAATGCTCGCGGTCTACGGGAATAATGCCTTTACCGATCTTTCCGGTGGACTCGGCCAGCAGTTGCTCGAGCCACGCACCCAGATCCGCAATCCCCGCCGAGGTGATGATCGTGACTTTGTCGCGGCCGGCATTCGCAGCCGACCCAAGAATGATTCCAAGCACGGCCCCGGGGTTCTCTTCTACGTTCATGCTCACGCCGCAAGCGCGTACCATCTCCGCAGCCCGATCGAGAAACTTCTTCGTATCCAGCCCCATCGCCGCCGCAGGCGCCATGCCGAAGTTCGACAGTGCCGAGTAGCGCCCACCGATCGAGGGCCTTCCGAAGAAAATGTGCAGGAAGTGATCGCCTTCCGCCACCTGCTGCATTTTCGACCCAGGATCGGTAATCGCGACAAAGTGACTTCCTACTTTGTCGGATCCGACCACCTGCTTGGTGCGCTCAAAGAAGTATTGTTTGAAAATGTTCGGTTCGAGCGTGCTGCCCGATTTGCTGGAAACAAAGAAGAGTGTCTTCGGAATGTCGATCTGATGCTCGAACGCTTTCACCTGCGCCGGATCGGTAGAATCGAGCACATGCAGATTCGGAAAGTGCGGAAACTTCCCAAACGTGATCCGCAGAACTTCCGGACACAGGCTTGATCCGCCCATGCCTAATAGCAGGATGTGCTCGAACCCTCGCGTCTGCACTTCCTTCGCAAACTTCACCAAGGCGTCATGCTGCGCGAGTTGCTCGTCAACGATATCGAGCCACCCCAGCCACTTCGACTCGTCTTCACCGGTCCACAGGCTAGCGTCTCGGTCCCACAACCGCTTCATCTTCCCGCCCGACTGCCAGTCGGCAATCGTCGATTTCACGGTGGCGGCCAGCGATTCGGGCAGGGAAGTCTTTATTCTGCTCACGGTCTTTCTTCTATCCTTTTTGGTTGGTGCTTCGTTCCACGGCGGCCAGAAGTTTGTCGAAGGCGTCGGCGAACAGCTTCACTCCATCTTCTGTCAGCTTGTCGGTGACTTCCTTCATCGAGATGCCGGCTTTGGCGAGATCGTCCATCGTCTTCTGCGCGCCGGGGATGTCCTCCGTCAGACTCTTACGCAACTTCCCATGATCGCGGAAGGCATCGATCGTCGCCGGGGGCATGGTGTTCACCGTGTCTGGTCCGATCAGTTCCTCAACGTAGATGACATCACGATAGTTCGGATTCTTTGTGCTAGTGCTGGCCCACAGAACGCGTTGCGTCTGCGCGCCCCTCGCGGCGAGTTTCTCCCACCGCGGGCCGCTGAAAATCTGCTCATACTTCTGATACGTGAGCTTGCCATTCGCGATGGCGACTTTTCCAAGCAGGCTCTTGAACAATGCCTGCTGTTGCGGATCGGATGTGCCCTTCAGCTTGTCGTTCAGCTTCCCGTCGATCAGCGTATCGATGCGGCTGATGAAGAAGCTGGCAACGCTGGCCAGCTTCTTTAGATTACCGCCGCGTGCCGCGTACGCTTCGGCTCCGTTGATGTAAGCCTCGGCAACCTTCTCATAGACTTCCTGAGCGAATAGCAAGGTGATATTGATGTTCAAGCCTTCGCTCACAAGTTGTTGAATCGCCGGGAGGCCCGCGCTCGTTCCAGGCACCTTGATCATGACGTTGTCGCGCTGCACCGTCTTCCACAAGCGCCGCGCTTCATCGATCGTCTCCTGTGTCTTCATTGCGAGATAGGGCGAGACTTCAAGGCTGACGTAACCATCGTGGAAATTTGATTCCTGGTAAACGCCGCGCAGTGCGTCCGCCGCATCCTGAATGTCGCGGATCGCGATCTGCTCAAATTTCGCTGTCGCGTCCAGTCCCTTTTGCGAGGCCAGAGACTTCAGAATGTCGTCGTAGAGCGAGCTGTCGGCGATCGCCTTCTCGAAGATGGCAGGGTTTGATGTCATCCCGCGCAGGCCGTCGTTTTCGATCATCGTCTTCAGCTTCCCGGTAGTGAATAGATCGCGCCGGATGTAGTCCAGCCACATCGACTGGCCGTATGCGAGAAGCTCTTTCAGTGGATTCTTCGTGGCCTTCGAACTTTCCAGGACCCCAGTGGGCTGCATGACAACCTCCATACTCTTTTGGATGACAACCAGCGAATTAGAGACGCAATTGAACTGATGGAAACTACGATTTGCCGGAAATTGCCCCGCGTGCTTCCTCGACGACTCTATCAACCGTGAAGCCAAAGTACTTCAACAAGTCCTTTAACGGTGCAGACGCTCCGAACCGGTGCATTCCGATATTGCGCCCTTTCGGCCCCGTATAGCGGTCCCAGCCGAAAGTCGCCGCCATCTCAACCGAGACTCGAGCGGTAACATTTGCGGGCAACACGCTCTCTTTGTACGCCGCATCTTGCTCTTCGAAAATCTCCCAGGAAGGCATGCTGACGACACGGGCCTTGATACCCTCGGCCTTCAGTTTCTCGTACGCATCCACGCAAAGCGACACTTCGCTGCCGGTCCCGAGCAGAATGACCTGCGGCTTGCCGCCCTCGGCGTCAGCCAGAACATAGGCTCCCTTCGCGACGCCTGCTGCCGAAGCATATTTCGTACGATCCAACGTTGGCATCGCCTGCCGCGACAGCACGAGCGTCGCTGGACGATGCTTCTGCTGAATTGCGATCTTCCACACTTCCGTGACTTCGTTGGCGTCACCCGGACGCAGCACCAACATGTTTGGCATGGCTCGCAACCCGGCCAGTTGTTCGATCGGTTGATGCGTTGGTCCATCTTCGCCGAGCCCGATCGAATCGTGCGTCATCACATAAATGACCGGCACTTCCATTAGCGCCGCCAGACGCATGGAAGGTTTCATGTAATCGGTGAAATTAAAGAACGTGGCATTGAATACGCGTAGCCGCGACATTGCCATCCCCGTGGCAGCCGCCGCCATTCCGTGTTCGCGCACGCCGAAGTGCAGGTTCCGCCCCGCATAATTGTTGGCCTGGAAATCACCAGCGCCCTGCATTTTCAACTCAACCTTATTCGACTTCGCCAGATCGGCCGAACCGCCAATTAGCCATTCAATATTTTGCGCAAGAGCATTCAAGACTTTGCCGGAACTTTCGCGGGAGGCCACGCCTTTAGCATCGGTTGGAAAAGTTGGCAGGCTCTTGTCCCATCCGTCGGGAAGCCGTCGACCTTGAATATCGTTAAGCTCGGCTGCAGGGGTGGGGAATTGCTTCGAATAGTCCGAAAATTTCTTCTCCCAGGCGGCGTGCAACTCCGCGCCGCGCTTTCCTATTCCGTCCTTGAAGTTTTCGTAGACGCCGTCAGGCACAAGGAACTTCGCGTCTTCCGGCCAGCCATAGAATTTCTTCACCAGCTTGACCTCATCCGCGCCCAGCGGTTCTCCGTGCGCCTCGTAGGAATCTTGCTTGTGCGGCGAGCCATAACCGATGTGGCTGTCAACGATAATCAGGGTGGGGCGATCTGTCGTCTTGAGGAATGTGTTGTACGCCCGTGCCAGCATTTCGAGATCGTTCGCGTCAGCCACGCGCGTGACGTTCCATCCGTAGCCCAAAAAACGCGTGGCAACATCCTCGGTGAACGACCAATTAGCAGGCCCATCGAGGGTTACGTGATTGTGGTCGTAGATCCAGCAGAGATTCGAAAGCTGCAAGTGCCCGGCGAGCGATGCGGCCTCGCTCGCGACACCTTCCATCAAGTCGCCATCGCCACAGATCGTCCACACATTGAAGTCAAATATGTCGAAGCCTGGACGGTTGAATCGCGCACCCAGCCACTTGCTAGCCATCGCCATGCCAACGCTATTGCCTGCTCCCTGCCCCAATGGACCAGTCGTCGTTTCGACTCCGGTCGTGATGTGCGATTCCGGATGTCCCGGTGTTCGGCTATCGAGCTGACGGAAGCGCTTGATCTCTTCCATTGAAACCGAGAGTTCGC
>DATFQQ010000273.1:0-7062 GCA_035264195.1 Candidatus Sulfotelmatobacter sp.
CGATCAGGCGATTTTGGAGTACCGCGCGGTTCTAACGCTCGAACCGACCCGGTTGGGCATCCACTATCGCATCGGTCGAACGCTGCAGGGCCGTTTCTCGCAGAGCCACTCACCGGATGATCTCCCCGCAGCAGAGAAGGAGTTTGACCAGGAACTGCAAATCGATCCGGCGAACGCCAACTCCGCGTACGAACTCGGCGAAATGCGGCGCAAGGCAGGGCAATTCGACGAAGCACAACGATACTTCGAACAGGCGCTGCAGCACTATCCCGATTTTCCAGAGGCACAACTGGGACTCGCGGCTTTATTACAGGCCAAGAAGTTGAACGACCAGGCCCTCATCCACGCTCAGCGCGCCGTCGCCATCGATCCTGAGTATGAAGTCGGATGGTATCGCCTGGCCCAGATTCAGAAAGCGCTTGGCAACAACGCCCAACGAGAAAAGGCGCTGGCGGAATATCGGCGCCTGCATGACAGATCGAATCAGCAGCGCGGACTGGAACCTGTGTTCTCTTCGCGGGAGGTGACGAAGCAGGAAGTCGACCCGCCCGCGCAGTAAATGCCGGCCAGACTAGGGCAGCGTCACGACTGCCACGGAGTATCCAGCCAACTTTACCGTGTCACTGCCCAAGTTCATTGAAGCGGGCGGTCGGAAGCTGGTAGTTTGATCGACGTAATCCACCAGCCCGCCGTTCGCGCCGGGGATCGAAACGTCGAATACCCGGTTCCGCTTATTTACCAGCAGCACTCGGTGCTTCCCAGATTTGGTCACAAATGCCAAAGAATAAACGTAAGGATCGTTCGGCCCGCCTGGGCTGGTCGGTTCGATTTCAACAAGCTTGTCGCCGGGTCCGAAATTGTCGTGCAGCAGCTTCAGTACCCAGAATCGTGCGTTCGGCTTCCCATCGTTCCAGTCAACCATCGAGACGCTGGGGAATTGCGTGGGGAAACCGACGAGCTGCGACTCGCCCGCTACATCAATGCCAATCTTGGTTAACTCTCCGAACAGATACGCATACATCGCTCCCGCAAGGTTCCAGTAAGAATTCTCGATCGGCTTGGAAACGTGGCCGGGCTCTCCTTGTGCCGTGTCATCTGCTGAAATGACTCCGAGTTCATCAATGGTAGTCCGCGTCTCCGGTGAGAGTCGCTTGCGGATCGCCTCCACATAACGAACCGTCTTCAAGAATCCTTCGGCCTGATCGAAATAAGTGAACTGCTCCACCTCAGGGGTTTGATCTGGTGTCGGAGCCGCATAAAAGTGATACGAAATAAAGTCCAGCGGAATCCCCGGCTTGTGGTTCTTATGGTCGAGGAAATATTCGAAGTAATGCGGATCGGTTGGTATGGCTAAAGCCAGCCCAACAAACTTCGTGCCCGGCTCCACCTTTTTCATGGCTGTTACTACCGCGTCGTAAAGGCGAGTATAGGTTTCAGGATCAAAATGGTGCTCGAAATCGATTTCGTTCAACACCTCCCAGTACGGAATGGAATAGTGATAGCCCGATTCATGGCGTTTGCCCACTTCGTCTGCGAAACCACCTTTCGTATACCAGGACAGCAGTCGGGCGTAGTATTCCGCCACTTCCTTCATGCTCTGATCTCGCAGCTCGGTTCCCTGCTCGTAATTCCAGGTCACTTGGGTCGCATCGGCCGGGTACGAGACTGGCTTGTCGGTTTTGTACATCCATTGCGGGATCGTACTGAAGTTGAGGATGGTGGAGTGTCCCTTCGTCGCATCCAGAAAATCGATCGTCATCGGATCGATCGGAGAAAAATCCCACGATGTCTTGCCATCCTTCGGAGGGTCCAACTCAGCCACACCGAGCTTCGGATACGGAAGCCAGGGCACATAACGCACATAGTCCGCCCCCAGATCGTGCAGTGCCTTGAACGCGTTGTCGTGGACGGGTGTACCTCGCTGCAAAGGAGGATTGACTACGACCTGCAGCGTCGGCGTCGTCTGTGATGTTCGGATGACTTTGTCCCATCGCGGCACGAGCTTGATCGGTTCTTGTGCATACGTAACTGTGCCAGACACCAGAGCTACGAAGATTGCCGCCAGTCTCACGAAAACCCTCATGCGATCCTCCAAAAGTTACGCGCCCGTTCCACAGACTTTGGCCGCGCGAGGAATGCTGGCAGGTCAGACCGTGAATCGTCAATTCCCGATACGCTTGTCTCTGGCATTTCGCATCTCAAAATGCCCTTTGAGCTAATCAGGGTGCTTGTGAGCGGCTCCAACACGGACTATGCTGGCCCGATTTTGAAAGTTGCCATGAAATCAGAGGGTCCGCTCAGAATCGGCCTTTTCGGAATCGGCCTCGACACCTATTGGCCCCAGTTCCCCGGCTTGAAGGACAAGCTGATTGATTTCACGCTGCAAGTTGCGCGCAAGTTGGACGGTCCCGGTGTTCACGTAACCAATCTGGGCCTGATCGATACTGCTGAGAAGTCTTTCTGGGCCGGTCACGAATTCCGTAAGGCAGATGTCGACCTGATCTTCCTGCACGTCACCACGTACGCACTATCCTCCACGGTGCTCCCGGCGGTGCGCCGGGCGAAGGTCCCGGTGATCATTTTGAATCTTTCGCCCGCACCGGCAATTGACTACGAGCAGTTCAATCGTCTTGGCGACCGCACCAAGATGACAGGCGAATGGCTGGCGCATTGCCAAGCGTGTTCAGTTCCAGAAATTGCTAACGTCTTCAATCGCTGCCGCATTCCATTTTTCCAGGTCACCGGCATGCTCGAGAACGATCCAGTCGCGTGGAAGGAAGTTGGTGAGTGGATCGAGGCAGCTCGCGTGGCCCATGTGATGGAGCAGAACCGCCTCGGTGTCATGGGCAACTACTACGGAGGCATGCTCGACATCTATTCCGACCTCACGCAGCACTGCGCCTATTTCGGCGGACACGTCGAGGTTCTCGAAGTGGAAGAGCTGGCGGCTCTACGACGCGAGGTAAATGAAGCAGACGCAGATCGCCGGGTTACGGAATTCAAGACGTCGTTCGATGTCCAGCCGGATTGCCCGGAAGAAGAACTCCGTCGGGCAGCGAACACCTCGGTCGCCTTGGATCGTCTGGTCGAACGTCACCAACTCGGCTCCATGGCCTATTACCACAAGGGTGTTGGCAGTGCAGAGAACGAGGACGCGATCAGCTCGATCATCTTAGGCACCAGCTTACTCACAGCCCGAGGAATTCCGGTCGCCGGAGAATACGAAATCAAGAACGCTCAAGCCATGAAGATCATGGACTCGTTCGGGGCCGGAGGCTCGTTCACGGAGTACTATGCCGTCGACTACAACGATGATGTCGTGCTCATGGGACACGACGGACCGGGACACATCGCGATCGCCGAAGGAAAAACCAAGGTTCGTCCCCTCGAGGTGTACCACGGAAAAGTTGGACGCGGGCTCTCGGTAGAAATGTCAGTGAAACACGGACCTGTGACCTTGCTTTCCGTTTTGCAAACCGTAGATGGGAAACTCAAACTGCTGATTGCCGAAGGAGAATCAGTCACCGGCCCTATCCTCGAAATTGGCAACACGAATAGCCGTTACAGATTCTCGCTTGGCGCAAGGCGCTTTCTCGAACAATGGAATATGCATGGTCCGGCACACCATTGTGCGGTCGGAATCGGCCACATCTCGAGCAAGCTGAAAAAGTTAGGAGCGCTGCTTGGAATGGAGTGCATTCAAGCGTGTTGATCCCCAGGCAATTGCAATGAGCGACAAAATGGGATTAACTGCGTTCTGCATTGCGAAACGAAGCCCGGTATTCGTGCTTCATCGCACCACATTGTAATGAGGCTTGCGCCATGTATCGGGTCAATGGAGCATCGTCTTTCCGTTTGCCGGGCATCGCTTCGTCTTTCACATGGCGAAACGCCCTGAAATCTATCGGACCGGGTTGACACCCTTCTCGGCACAGTGAAACCATCCCGGCCATTCATTGTTCCGTGATTGCCGGACAAATCCATTTTGGGTGGATCGGTCCATCGCGTTCACAAACTCTTATCCAGCTAACCGGAGACTTGATTGAAACGTTCTAGACTGTTGCAAATACTCATTGCGCTTATGACGTTCGCGGCAAACGCTTCTGCAGCTCCTGTTCATCTCCGCAGCGAATACATGCAGAATCCACTCGGTATCGACATCACTGCTCCCCGCCTGTCATGGCAAAGCGATAACACCGAGCGGAACTGGAAGCAGGCAGCCTATGAATTGTTGGTCGCCAGCAGCAGCGATCGTCTTCAACCTGGTCAGGCCGATGTCTGGGACAGCGGGAAGATCAATTCGGATGAGTCCGTCGGAGTTGCCTACCAAGGCCCGGCGCTGGAGTCGCGAAAGCGCTACTACTGGAAAGTTCGCGTTTGGGATGCATCCGGCCGTATCTCTGACTCTGCCGAAGAGGCGTGGTGGGAAATGGGACTCCTGCGCCCTGGTGACTGGAAAGCAAAATGGATTACTTGGCGTAATCCCGAAGATCAGGCCGATCGCACGGGTATTCATTGGATCTGGACACAAGGCCAGGATCCTCTGGCAACGCCGCCGAAGACAACAGCGAAGTTTCAGGCCACACTGAACCTATCCGAGAGACCCCGCTCCGCGAATCTTTTTGTCGCAGTGCACGGCGCCTACAAGGCCACAGTGAATGGACACGAAGTTGGAAACAAGAATCGTTGGGAAGCATTCGACCGCC
This sequence comes from Candidatus Sulfotelmatobacter sp., assembly GCA_035264195.1. Lineage (GTDB taxonomy): Bacteria > Acidobacteriota > Terriglobia > Terriglobales > Acidobacteriaceae > Sulfotelmatobacter. The sequence goes on from DATFQQ010000273.1 coordinate 4,707, forward strand.
GCGACATTGCCGATGAACTAATCGCGGGCCAAAACCAGATTGAAGTCGAAGTGACGACTCCTTCTGTGCCCGAATTCGGGCCCGGCAAAGGCGCAGCGACCACCGTCGGTGGCCTCGCAGCGTTGATTAAGGTCACGAATCCGAACGGGAATATCCTTCGCCTCGCAACGGGCGACGGCTGGACGGCCCGGCTCGAGAACGACTCCGATTGGCATCCCGCCCAGGTTGCAGGAGATTTGTCGGACCAACGCTTTGGCGATCCGGGTCCCCTGCCGCAACCAGCCGCATATCTCCGCCGGACTCTCGAGATTGCCAGACCGGTCCAGCGAGCTCGACTTTATGTAACTGCCCTTGGTACCTACCGAGTGTTCCTCAACGGAAAACGCGTCGGGAGCGATGTATTGACGCCCGCCTTTACCGACTATCGCAAGCGCGTCTTGTATCAGACCTATGACGTCACCAATCAGATTGTCTCTGGCGCAAATGTGATTGGCGCTCTATTGGGCGACGGATGGTATGGCAGTCCCCTCACCTGGGTCGGGGCGTACTTCTTCACGCCGCCCGACCGTTTTCTCGCGCAACTGGAACTGGAATACGCTGACGGTTCCCGCGACACGGTTACAACAGACGAGTCGTGGAAAGCGGCCGCGTCACCGATTATCGAGTCGCAAATCTATTCTGGCGAGTTCTACGACGCGCGCGCGGAGCAGCCTGGATGGGATGCGCCACAGTTCAACGATTCCAACTGGAAGTCCGCCGCAGTGGCAGATGCTCCGTCGCTCGCTGTAACCGGGAAGGTTGACTCTTCGGTGCAGGTGATCGAAACTCTCCGACCGAAAACCGTGAGTCCTTCAGCGAATGGCGCTTACATCTTCGACATGGGACAGAACATGGTGGGCTGGACCACCCTCAAGGTCAAAGGCTCCGCCGGCACAAAGGTAAAACTGCGGTTCGCGGAAATCCTGAATCCCGACGGAACGATATACACCGAGAACCTCAGGAACGCTGACGCGACCGATACCTATATCCTTCGCGGCGGCGATGAAGAGACTTATAGCCCTCTGTTTACGTTCCACGGCTTCCGCTACGTGGAGATGACCGGATACCCGGGAGTACCTCCACTCGATGCAATTACAGGGCAGGTGGCAAGCAGTGTCAGCGAGAAACCTACGGCAACTCTGACCACTTCCAGTGATCTTGTGAACCACATGTGGGAGATCGGCCTTTGGGGCCAGCGGGGAAATTACTTGAGTGTTCCCACGGATTGCCCGCAACGCGATGAACGTCTGGGCTGGATGGGCGATGCAGGTGTTTTCTGGCGCACCGGAAGCTACAACTTTAATGTCGCCGCTTTCTCGCAGAAATTTATCCAGGACATCGTCGACGCGCAAACGACACAAGGCGCGTTTACCAATGTCTCTCCCAACACTCTCCCGTTCGGTGGCGGAGGCACGCAAGGGACTTCTGCTTGGAATGAAGGCATGGTCGGCGCACCCGGATGGGGCGATGCAGGAGTGATCGTTCCCTGGACCACTTGGCTGCAGTATGGCGACAAGGCCGTCATTGAAAGGAGTTGGGACGCCATGCAGCGCTGGATGGATTTCATCCAGAGCCGTAACCCGGATTTCATCCGCAAGAACGGCGTCGGTCCGAACTTCGCAGATTGGCTTGCACCGGACCCGAACACAGATAAGGACCTCCTGGCAACGGCATATTGGGCCCTGATTGCAAACATGATGTCAGAAATGGCACACGCCGTCGGCAAGAATGCAGACGCTACGCGATACGACGAAGTTGTGAACAACATTCGTTCCGCTTTCCAGAAAACCTATATTAAAGACGACGGAACCGTCGGAACGGGGACGCAGACCTCCTATGTAGTCGCGCTCTACACAAAGATGGCTCCCCCATCGCTTGAGCCCGCCATAGTGAACAATCTTGTAAAGGATATCGAGGGCCGCAACTGGCACCTCTCGACTGGATTCCTCGGCACTCCGTTCCTGCTCTTCACATTGGCCAATCATGGCCGCTCCGATGTGGCCTATCGCCTTCTCTTAAGCGAAACGTATCCGTCGTGGGGATACATGCTCTCGAAGGGCGCGACGACATGGTGGGAACGCTGGAATGGCGACACCGGCGATCCGGCGATGAATTCTTACAATCACTACGCCTTCGGCTCGGTGATCGCATGGGTATATCGCTATGCCGCTGGAATCGATACGACAACGGCCTCGCCCGGCTTCAAGGAAATCGTTGTGCACCCGCATCTGGACTCACAAATGCCTTCGGCTCGTGCCGAATATGAGTCGATTTACGGCAAGATTGTGAGCGATTGGAAGGGAACACCGTCCGGGCC
>DATFQQ010000274.1:0-2045 GCA_035264195.1 Candidatus Sulfotelmatobacter sp.
GCGCTGATATCGGTAGCTCAGGCTGATTTCGCTAGGGCCTCGTGACGGGCGTCACGGGAGCCGCACGCCCCGCATCGCGCCGAACGTGTGACAGCGGGGAAGGTGCTCGGCAAAGCGCTCGTGCCTGCCACGGCGCCCAGGACAAAGCGCGGCCCAAATCGGCGCGCCCACTGCCCGAGCTGGGTACTCATCGCATCCGGCCCCGTCGGACCACGTCATTCGGCTTGGCCGAGCGCTTCATCGTGGTAGCGCGTCAGCGCAGCACGGGCCGCTGCAACGAGTTCGGGGCTACGGCTTTCGATGAGATCGCCGGCTTGCGCAATGATGCTCTGCAGGATTTCGAGAATCTCGCGCACGCCAGTTTCACGGTCGATGACTTCCGGAAGCGACGCGAGAAGGGAGGGGTCGTGTTGGATCGCCCTGGATGCGCGCAGCGCCCCGGCAGTGGGATTCAGTTTTTGTGCTCTGGGTGTCATATCAAGGATGCTCAGCTCGTTTGATCCCGAAAGCAAGGGGGAGGCGGTTGGCAAAAGGACAAAGTGTCACCCGGATGACAAAGTGTCACCCGGATGGAGCGGGATTGCGCTCGGCTTTTTAGCAGGATGCTGAAAAATGGCCTCGGGCAGAATTCGGCCTTCTCCCTATTTCTTCTTCCCAAGGTCTGTGGTCCATTAGTGGAGGCGCCCACGTAGGGGGATACCGGCGACAAACGCCTGTTTTCAAAACTCAAAACACAGTTCTCCCCGGACTTACACGGATTGAACTGCCGGGAAGATCAGATTCCGCATTCGCACGAGATTGTAAGCCGTAGCGGTGAACGTGAACACCCACGCGACAGTTTCCAGTCCGCGATGCCGGGTCTTACGCAGCATGCCAACCGTCTTGACCCAGCCAAACACTTCTTCGATTCGTTTCCGTTTCCGCTGACTCATTTGGTAGCCGTCATGCCGCGTCGTGCGACCATCAATGGCGCTACCACCCTGACGCTTGGTGTTCTGCGAAACATGCGGAGTTACATTCATGCCTCGCATCTCCTTTACGAACTCCTTGGTGTCGTATCCTTTATCGGCGCCCAATGTGATGCGCTCCACCCCCTCCACGCGTTCCGCCATGATCATGGCTGCATGCCGTTCGGCCATACCGCTGCATTGCAGCAACGCTGTGTCCACCACGATTCCATTGCGATTCTCTATCAGCACGTTGCCGCAATACGCCAACTTCGATTCGTGGCCGCCACTCTTGCGCGCCAGTCGCGCGTCAGGGTCTGTTGTCGACTGGTGTGTCTCATTGCTCCGCTTTTCGCCGTGGAAGTCTACCGTGGGATTGCCGGGATCCTCTGGCGGCGTCGCCGGCCGATCCTTCCGCTGAAAACTCTTCTGACTCGCCCAGGCTTCGATGAGGGTTCCGTCGACGCTGAAGTGCTCGTCCGAGAGCAGGTTTGCGACCCGCGCCTGAGCCAGCACGTGTGCGAAGAACTTCTCGGCGATGTCACCTTCCAAAAGCCGGTCCCGATTCTTGGTGAACACCGTCGCCACCCATACGGTTTCGTCCATGTTCAGGCCAACAAACCATCGAAAGAGCAGGTTGTATTCCAGTTGTTCCATCAACATCCGTTCGCTGCGAACCGTATACAACACCTGTAAAAGCAATGCTCGCAATAACTTCTCTGGCGGAATCGATGGCCGACCGAAGGCTGAGTAGAGTCGACTGAACGCCGGCGATAGTGCTTTCAAAGCGTCATCGACCATCAGCCGAATCGGCCGCAACGGATGGTTCGCAGGTACGCGCTCTTCCGGCGACAGATAACTGAACATCGAACTCTGTTGGGTATCGGTTCCTCGCATACGCTGAAACATTAAGACGTGCTTTTGTTTCAACAAGTAACGCGGCCTGGGACTTTTTTCAGCATCCTGCTAGTCCATGAAGATGCCTGGTCGCAGGATCGGATCATACCGCCGCAACAGGTCTATCAACGGGACATGAGGTGGCTGGAACAATGTGACCTCTTCCTGGCTGAGGTTTCCGGATCGTCGTTCGGGTTGGGG
>DATFQQ010000275.1:0-5462 GCA_035264195.1 Candidatus Sulfotelmatobacter sp.
TGCGCGAACTCTGCCTGTACGAACACAACGCCAATCAAGAACCTGCAACAGTTGGCGATTCCATCCGGCGGGCTGGGGGATTTCTTTGGTCCAGGGACGACGGTCGGAATTCCTTTTGCCGCACAGCTTGGAGTGCGGGTAGCGTTCTAATCTGCTAGCGGATTTTCGACATAAAATCTGGCACCACCGTCACTGAACGTCGTTGCTAGGGTTTCGCTCCACTGCTGTCGTATCGCCGAGAACACTATGGACTGAATTCTCCCCCGACACGCCCGGCTGCAGCGGAGCGAGATACTGCGCGTAAAACCTGAATCCCTGCAATTCATTTGGATAGCGACTATGCGCTCTGTCTCGCGCTCCCGCGAAAGATGCGGCGAGGACAAAGGCACAACTCGCCGCAGACGCTTTCGTCAGAGTGGCACTCACATCCGCATTAGACACCGTTCAACGGATAACTGTCGCTATCAGGCCATTTCACTCAAATTCCGACTGCTTTCGACTCGCTTCACATCCGCATCTTCGGATGATGAGTGAAATGGCGATGTTACGCCAATCGACGGCTTTCATCGATCAAGTTCCAAATCGACTAACTCATCTTCGGAGTATTCAAGAAGGAACCGTCCATGCGCGTGGAGTCCTTTAGCGATTGCGTGCTACTCGAAGGGAATAAAGGTGCCTTGAATCTTTCGGAAGGCTTCTAACAACCGGACGAACTCTTCTGTGCCGGACGCGATTTCTTCGCGCAGTTTAGCGAATTCATCCTCAGTCACGTGCTCTAGCTCGATGAGTGCCATCTGCCGCGCTACATCTGGACTAACCGAGAATTCCCGCTCTAAAGTCTCTTGCAAAATGTCGGCGGACAGCCCCCACGCATCGCCCGCAAACGTGTCTAATCGCTCAAGCCAGGGGTCGCTGCCTATTTGTGGGTCGTCAAGTTCGCATCCGTCGCGCATAATCACTTGCCGTCCACTACTTTCCTATCGGTTTTCGTCATGATGGACATCTGCCAAAAGTGGCTAGGCGACCACTGTTCTTGTGTCGGGGCTAGATGCCACTTCTTGCCAGTTTGCGGCTCAGTTCAAAGGTGCGATCCTCACCCTTGCTAAAGCATTGCCCTTGGAGGGTCGCCGCAGCTTCGGTTCCTCCCCGAACAGCGTTGACCGGTGGCCCTTCAAACTCAGTTTCGTTGGGCCGTTTTTGTTGAGATGAACCACAGCGATGCTATTCTCGCGATCGTTTTCCCTCTGGCATCGCTGATCTGGTTGATTCGCTTATCCGATACGGATCGTAGGCGCTAGATGCCTGCCAATCTTTTGCTAGTTTGCTGCTCGGGCCTAGAGTGCCATACTTACGCATGGAAACTCCTTCTGGAGGGCCGCGCTAGTCTCCAGAGTTGGGGTACTCCTAAAAAACCAACCAGCGACCCTCCAGATCATGATCTGTCCCTTCTAGTATGGCTGGATGCCTGCCATTCATGAGAGTCGTGCTGCATGATCTAAGGGTGCAATAGTCGCGGACATCTGAAAGGGTCGCCACTCTTTGAAACGACTCGTGGGCGAAGCATCAATGTGTGTGCGGCCTTACGCAATTCCAGCTCGCTGAAGCTCAACTTCGACAACTGACCGAAGGTGAATCTAGTCCTTAAGCCAAATCGATTGCTGCAGAGGGCTCCTGCCCTCCTGTCACCGCCACAATTGTAAGAGCGTAGAGGTCGTTTGGTCAGTTCACGAAATCAGGCTGTGCTGCTGTGCAAATCGTTTGAGCGCTGGTCACTGAGTGTAAAGGCGATTTTTGCTCCAACTTGGCAGTAATGCCTCTGGATTTGCGGTCGGCAATCAGTGACGCATCATCCGGTGGCTCTGAACTTAGCGATGATCGCAGTGATGTCGTCGCACTGTTCCTGAGAACTGAACCGCTGAACCCCATCCACGACTACGGTCAGCAAAGCCTGGCTCGATAATTCCCGATGTTGCCGCAGCAATTCAATCAGGCACCCTTCGCCAAATTCTTCTCCGTGCTCGTTCCTGGCTTCGGTGATGCCATCGGTGTAGAGTACAAGCACGTCGCCCGGAGAGAGTTCTTGCTCCCCCATTGCGCAATCCCAATCTCTGAACAGTCCCAGCAGCGTGCTGGTCGACGCTAGCTGCTCCACGTTACCGTCTCTTCTCAACAAAAGACCCGACAAATGTCCGCAATTGGCATAACGCAGACGTCGCGTCGCATCGTCGTAGTCGACAAACAAAAGGGATGCGTACGCATTGTCGCTGCTATTGTCATAGAAGAGGCGGTTAACGGATCTGAGCAATGCTTCAGGCTGACCGAAGGCCAGGGCCGACTGGCTCCGCAGGCCGGCCTGCAGATTCGCCATGAGCAGAGCTGCGGCGATCCCCTTGCCCGAAACGTCGCCGATGATTAGCCCTAGCCGCTGGGGCCCGAGATTCAGGAAATCGAAATAATCCCCTCCTACTTGCCGTGCCTGCAGGCAGATACCTGCGTACTCCACGGTTTTCAACTCCGGTTTAATCTGCGGAAACAACCGCGCCTGCACTTGCTTAGCTATATCCAGTTCCTGAGCGGCACGGCGTTCGGATTCGAGTTTCTCGGCGTGTGCCTGCCGGCGCAACTCGAGGCTTCGCCTTACCTCATCGAAGCCTTCCAGCCCAAACTGATTTCCGTCCGGATCTTCGAACCGCGTATAAGTCCCACCCCACCCCGGCGTCTCTGGCGGGAACAAGAACCGAACACCGCGTTCACTCCATTCTCTGTACTTGGCGTGAACATCTTCGGTCATGAAAAGAACCCAGCGATAGCCACCAATCAACTTGTATTCCGGCCGGTCTGGCTTCGGCTCGACTAGAGCAAGATTCGCGGTACCGTCGGGGGGCGTCACTTCGATCCAGCGGACGCCATTAGGAAGGCATTGTTCTGCGATGAGTTCGAAGCCCAATTGGTCGACGTAGAACCGCTTACTCACTTCCAAGTCGCGGACGAAAACGACGATGTCCTGGATGCACAAATAGGGCTCATCGCGGCCCGGACGAACCACAGACCGATCTGCCCACGAGAGCAAGGAGTCGCTGGCCATCGGCGCGATTATATAGGGCAGCCACGCTCCTCGCGTCAATACCGATGCGTGGTTGTTAACGGGATAATACGCCAACTGACAATTCGGGCTCGGGTGACGAAAGCACCTAACCCGCGTCTGTCTACTGTTGCGTCAATCGAATGAAGGCCAGCTCAATGAAGAGCCTGTTGCTGCTGTGCTCAGTTGGCATCTTTTTTATGCCTACCTTCGGTACTGTCGGCTTCCAGCAACTATCTGTGCCCGATCCTTCTGGAAAGCCGTTATCCGTGGCTGTTTGGTATCCGAGCGTTGGGAAGTCGGTCTCAGTCTCCGTTGGACCATTCCAGCAGCTAGTGGTTGCCGACGGTCCAATATCGGGCACGAGGTTACCAGTGGTGCTCATTTCGCACGGCGCGAATGGCTCAGCAGGCAGTCACTACGATTTAGCCTTGGCACTTGCCGACGGGGCCTTCGTAGTGGTGGCTCTGACCCCCACCGGTGACAACTATCTGGATCAGAGCTACGCGGGAAATCAACAGAACCTGACTGACCGATCTCGTCAGGTAAGCGTTGTGTTGAATTACATCCTCACAGCGTGGACGCATCACGATCGATTGGACTTCGAACGAGTAGGCATGTTCGGCTTTTCGTTGGGCGGCTTTACTACTCTGGTGGAAATTGGGGGAATTCCGGATGTGAAGCGGATGCGAGAGCTGTGCACGACACGACCAGCTGCGCCCGAATGCATCTTCATAAAGCAACGAAACGGAGACCAGCTAAACCCGAAAGCTCTGACACCTGATTGGACTCACGATCAACGGGTGAAAGCAGCAGTGCTTTCCGCCCCAGCAGTCAGCTGTCAATTCGGACCGGGGGTCCTTGTCTCGCGCTAATGATCGGTCTTAAGACGTTGACGAGACAGCCGATTTTCCTCATTGATGCATGGTGAATGTAATCCGGATATAGCGCCACTTGACTTCGTTGAGGTGATGCAACATAGATCAAGGTGGCTATATATCGCACACGACAAGTGGATATTCCGTGCGACGACCTCAGACTGGCATACTGCGACTTGAGGAATGACCTGATGTGGAGTTGGGCCAAGCGGATCGCATTGGGAGGTTTCGGGCTCACTCTCGTCGCCGCGCTCGCGGTCGTCATCCTGACCGCGCGAACGAAGCTGCCAGGGGAGCTTGTGACGCCCGCCGGCATCCGACAGTCGACTTCACAGTATGTGAAGATGCGCGATGGCGTGGAGATCGCTGTCAACGTTAGCGTACCGGCTGATCTCCGGCCCGGCGAGCGTACTCCTGTACTGATGCGTACCACCCGATACTGGCGCGCCTCGCAAATCGGATGGACCCTCAGAATGCTGATCGCAATACATCAGGCGAACCGTCCGGACGAAACTGAAGACAGACAGACCGCATACTTCAACCAGCGCCGTTTCGCGGTGCTGGCCGTAGATGCGCGCGGCAGCGGCGCGTCGGGCGGCAATCGAAAAATGGAGTGGTCTCCCGAGGAAGTGGCCGATATGGACGAGGTTGCGGCATGGGCGGCCAAGCAGCCGTGGTCGAATGGCCGCGTGGGCACTTTCGGAATCTCTTACGACGGAAACACCGCCGAACTCGCAGCCGCCACTAACCAGCCGGCCATAAAAGCGGTCATGCCGATGTACGATAACTTCGACGTCCTGTGGGCGATTCAGTCCGGCGGAGTGGCACAGGCCGACTTGCTGAAGGAATGGAGCGTCGTAAACGCGGCGCTCGATCGCGATGATGTCTGCGGCGGGCAGGAAGACAAGGGATGGGCTTGTTGGCGTGATCGCCTTCTGGCTCCCGGCGTTCGCCGTGTCGATGCCGATCCGTATGGCATCCATCTGGCCGAGTTGATCCAGCAGCATCGGAATGTGAACGTAGCCGAGGCCGTCGACAAGGTGGAGTTTCGCGACGATCCCGCAGGTGCCTTCCATTTGTCGGACATCAGCCCATCGGGACTCCGTGCCAAAATTGAGGCCTCCAAAGTGCCGATGATGATTTGGGGTGGATGGCTTGACGGCGGCGGCGGCGCGGATGCGCTCACTCGCTACCTCAACTTCTCGAATCCGCAGGTCGTCATCATCGGTCCGCTGTCGCATGGCGGAGACTTCAACGTCGATCCCTTCGCTACCGCGCATTCGCCTGCCGAGCCGACTGCCGAACGCCAACTCGCGATGCAGGCCGATTTTTTTGACCGCACGCTGCGCGGCGAAGCGCAGCAGCCGATTGAATCCTCGATCCTTTATTACACGATGGGCGAGGCAAAATGGCATACGACGAAAACCTGGCCACCCCAAGGTCTCTCGATCGAGCGCTTGTACCTCGGCGAACACAGCACTCTGACGGCAACTCCGCCCTCG
>DATFQQ010000276.1:0-15790 GCA_035264195.1 Candidatus Sulfotelmatobacter sp.
TCGGGCGACGAGATCGCACTTACCGTTGAGGTCCCATTGTGCAGCGTGAGGCTTAATGGTCACGTTGAAGCCGACCACTGAGGAAGCTGGCGCGTCTTCCCCCGTCACGAACACACTGGCCTGAGAATTCGAGTTCTGCGAGAGGGAAGAGTTCGACGATCCGCAACTCATTCCTAACAGGCAAAGCCCAAGCAGCACAGCAGAAGCGAAGAACCTTTTCATGGCTGACTCCGAACGCATAAGTTTGGTCGTGAAGTGATTTCCGGGGGAGCCGCGATTTTCTTCACGGCTATGGAAACACAGGCATTTCAGGAATGTCGCGTAACCGAAGAGACGGTTACCAGCAGTGGAAGTTCAGCCACTGTCGCGCTATTTCGAGGACTTGCAACGACTTGCATCATTCTGCGCCCGGAACAAGCGCCGCGGACATGTACCTCTGTGTTTGGGAGTCGAGAAGAACTAATGCGGTAGCGAGGTGTCGGAATAGCAACGCGGTCTAGGCGCTTGAGTGCCAATTGGGTACCAGCAGATATTGTCATTCCGAAACAGCGTAGCCGTTGAGGAATCTGGTATCGCCGGCAGCGGGTCCGCTGCAGAGAAACAGCAGATTCCTCCCCTTCGACTTCGCTCAGGGTCGGAATGACAACTGATGGGTGGAGGACTTATGGCGTGTTCGCGCTTTTAGAGAGAAGAGAAAGCCTACTTGATCTCCATCACTTCTTTTTCTTTCGCCTTGCTCATCTCTTCCATCTTCTTGATCTCTCCGTCGGTGAGCTTCTGAATTTCGTCGAGTGAGCGCTTCTCATCGTCTTCGGTGATCTTTTTGTCTTTGAGCGCCTTCTTGATGGCATCATTGCCGTCGCGCCGAATGTTGCGCACGGCCGTGCGATGCTCTTCCAGCACTCGGTGCAGATGCTTCACCATGTCCTGGCGCCGCTCCTGGGTCAACGGAGGCACCGGCACGCGAATCATTTTTCCATCGTTCATCGGATTCAGGCCCAAATCGCCGGCGCGGATGGCTTTCTCGATCGCTCCCAGTTGCGAGGGATCAAACGGCTGCACCGTGATCAACTGCGCCTCGGGTGCGTGCACCTGCGCGACCTGATTCAGCGGCATCTGTGCGCCGTAAGCGTCGACAGTGACGCCATCGAGCATGTGCACCGACGCCCGTCCCGTTCGCGTCGCCGCCATCGCCTTGCGAAAGTCCTCCACAGCCTTGTCCATCCGCGTCTTTAGTTGTGAGTATGTGTCTTTTAGTCCCGCTATGGATGCCATGACTGCCATAGAGTCCGTTCCTCCCAATCCAAAACGTCGAATTATAAACCCGCAAAATCACAAACCACAAAGGACACAAAGTTGCACGAAGGAACTTGATCTCCTTCGTGGACCTTTGTGTCCTTCGTGGTTATTGCTTCTCGGCGCTGACCAGCGATCCGATCTTTTCGCCCATGACTACCCGCCGGATGTTCCCGTGATCATTCAGGCTGAACACGACAATCGGAAGATTGTTGTCTTTGCAGAGTGAGATCGCCGTGGAATCCATGACTTTCAGGCCCAGTTTCAGTACATCCATGTAGGAAATGTGATTGAACTTGCGGGCGCCGTCGACCTTCAGCGGATCAGCGTCATAAATTCCGTCGACTTTCGTGGCTTTCAGAATCGCATCCGCTTTAATTTCCATCGCGCGCAGTGAAGCCGCGGTATCGGTGGAGAAGTAAGGATTCCCAGTCCCGCCAGCAAAGATTACGACGCGATTCTTTTCCAGGTGCCGGATAGCGCGGCGCCGGATAAACGGCTCTGCGACCTGGTTCATCTCGATCGCCGACATGACACGGGTGTAGATGCCTTGCTTCTCGAGCGCATCCTGCAGGGCTAGGGCGTTGATCACGGTCGCCAGCATGCCCATGTGATCGGCAGAAACGCGGTCCATGTCTTTGGCCTGTTGCGCAACGCCACGGAAGAAATTTCCTCCGCCGACCACGATAGCGGTCTGCACGCCAAGCTTCTGCACCTCGGCAATCTCACCCGCGATCTCGTGGATGCGTTTCGTTTCCACACCAAAGCCCTGGTTCGCGGCCAGAGCCTCGCCGGAGAGCTTCAGAAGGATGCGTTTGTAAGCAGGGGCTGTTGTCATGATCAGTTCGAGGTTTCAAAGTTTCAACGTTTCATAGGTTCAAAGTGCCAGGCGCCCACAGTGAGAGACGAGAAGCCAGCGCTTGTGCGTTTAACTTTGAAACTTTGAAACTCTGAAACCTATAAAAAAAAGCGCCCCGAAGGGCGCCTGAATTACTCAGCCTTTGGCTCTGTAGGCTTCGTGACGGCGATCGTCTCGCCCGCATCGCCCACCTTGAACCGCGCAAAGCGCCGCACGGCGATGTTCTCGCCGAGCTTGCCGACCTTCGACGCAATCAGTTGGCTAATCGAGATAGTCTGATCTTTGATGAAAGGCTGCTCGAGCAAGCAAACTTCCTCATAGAACTTCTCCATCTTGCCCGTGACCATCTTCTCGGCGATGTGAGCAGGCTTGCCGCTCGCAATTGCCTGCGAGAGATAGATTTCCTTCTCGCGAGCGAAGTCAGCCTCCGTCACGTCTTCTTTGCGGACGTATTTCGGATCGCTGGCAGCGATGTGCATCGCGATGTCGTGCAGCAGTTCCTTGAAATCGTCCGTGCGCGCCACAAAATCGCTCTCACAATTCACTTCGACGAGCACACCAATCTTGCCGCCGGCGTGGATGTAGTTCGCCACCGCGCCTTCGTTGGCAACCCGCGTCGCCTTCTTGGCCGCGACCGAAACGCCCTTCTTGCGGAGAATGATGACCGCCTGCTCCATGTCTCCTTTAGCTTCGGTCAGGGCCTGCTTGCAATCCATCATCGGAGCTCCGGTCTTCTCGCGGAGATCCTTCACTTGTGTCGCTGAAATGTTCACTGTAGTAGTACCCATAAAAGTTTCCAGTTTCACGTTTCTAGTTTCGAGTGAATGCGATGTCACTGTTTCAGGCCACTCGAAACTTGAAACCTGAAACTACAAACAACGACCCGCGCCGGGAGTTTCTATCCACGACCCGCGCGGGTCCGATTTCCCCTAGGGATGAATGCCGGGTCTTTCTATGATATCTCGTCGCTCAGGCTTCCTGCTCTTCTCTACTATGCTGAAGCCACTCCTGCGCTGCTTCCAGACCGTTGAACACCCTTACCAGCCGACCTGTACCTGCGCTGTCCCGGTACAACTCGAACATACGAGCCATGCCGTACGCGAACTCACTGCTGGTGGCAAACGCCTGACGGGAGCCCGCGGCAAACAACCGCTGCCGCGCAATTGCCCGAACATTCTCGGTGGTCAAATCGATCTGCGTGACTGCGGTCCCGTCCACCAGCTGATCAAACGTGGGATCAAAGTCTGGATCGTTCTTCAGACGACTCTGATGGGATGTGATCTCCGAGTAAGTCACAACGCCCGAGGCCGTACTCGTCACAAGCCGATGTTGTCTATCGATTACGTAATTCAAAGGCATCCGACAGGTTCCTTCACCATCGTTGCCTATGATCCGAAACTTCCGTCCAGCTGGTACGGCCGCTGACCACTGACAACTCGATCTTGCTTGTTTTAAACCGTCTGGCTCTCTACGCGAGGAACGTCAGCGTCCTCGTTGGCCACCGGCTTCTTGTGCGTTCCCGGACCCAGCACTTCTTCCATGCTGATATCCTCGGAGGCATCGACCGCGCCCGACTCTTCGCCGGCGTACTCGCTGGCGACGGCGGCCTCGGCTCCCTGTGCCTCACTGGTCGCAGCCTGCATGTCCGCAACCTGCTTATCGGTCATCAACTGCGCACCCTCGGCAATCGATTCCGAAATCTTTGACGTGAACAAGCGGATCGCCCGCAAAGCGTCATCGTTGCCGGGGATCACGTAATCCACCTCGGTCGGATCGCAATTCGTATCGACAACTGCGACCACCGGGATTCCCAATTTCCGCGCCTCGCGCACGGCGATCTGCTCTTTATTCGAGTCGATCACGAAGATCGCGTCGGGCAAACGGTTCATATTCTTGATGCCGGCCAGGTTGGCCTGCAGATGTTTCCGCTCGCGCTCGAGCTTAATGACTTCCTTCTTTGGCAGCAGCTCGTAACGGCCATCCGTGGCCATGTCGTCGAGCTCTTTCAGCCGCTTCACCGACTTCTGCACGGTGACCCAGTTGGTGAGCAGTCCGCCCAGCCAGCGCTGGTTAATATAAAATCCGCCACACTTGGTCGCCTCTTCGGCGATCGCATCCTGCGCCTGGCGCTTGGTTCCCACGAAGAGAACGATCTTCCCGTCGGACGCTAGGTCTTGCACAAACTTCGACGCTTCTTTGAACATCTTCAGCGTCTTCTGCAAGTCGATGATGTAAATCCCGTTGCGCTCTCCGAAGATGTACTCCTTCATCTTGGGATTCCAGCGCTTCGTCTGATGCCCGAAGTGAACACCTGCTTCGAGCAACTCTTTCATGGTGATGGTAGCCAATGAACCTCCTGTTTAGTCTGCATCCGGCGAAGTCAGTCTCGAGTTTCACGTTTCGAGTTTCGAGAAGGTGTTGAACCTTCGTCGAGCTGCTCGAAACTGGAAACCCGAAACTTGAAACTGTCGTTTCGGATTGCCATTCCGTCCCCGCGCCGCGAGGCACGGAAGAATTGAACACCTAAAATCTCAGTTTCTAGTTTCAAGTTTCGTGTTTCGACTCAACAACTCGAAACTTGAAACCTGAAACTCGAAACTTATCTCTTCGAGAACTGGAAGCGCTTGCGGGCGCCCTTCTGTCCGTACTTCTTGCGCTCTTTGCCGCGCGAATCGCGGCTCACCAGTCCTTCAGACTTCAGCTTCTTACGCAGTTCCGCGTTGAACTGCATCAACGCACGGGCGATGCCAAGCTTCACCGCATCGGCCTGACCGCGTACGCCGCCACCCAGCACGCTGGCCACAACGTTGAACTGAGCAGCCGCGTCCGCCGACGCCAACGGAGCCTTAGCGGCCGACCGTTGCGCCGGAGTCACAAAATACTCTTCAAACGCACGCCCATTAACCTTGAAATCGCCACTGCCCGGACGAAGATAGACACGAGCAATCGCCGATTTGCGGCGTCCTGTTCCGTAGTATTGAACCAACTCTGCCATTTAGCTCTTAGCTCCTAGCCGCTGGCTTCTGGTAAAAGAAGAAACCGCGCCTTAAAATCTGTCGTAATTCAAACCTGTCTTCCTGAGCCGACGAAAAGTCCGCGAAGGACCTGACGACGGCTGAATCCAGCCATACATCCGCTACGAAACCGCGACTTTCCGCGGCTTGTACTCCCGCACTTCCAGCTTGAAATCCTGCGGCTTCTGCGCCTGGTGCGGATGCTTGTCACCCTTGTACACATTCAACTTCGACAGCATATGCGCTGCCAGCTTGTTCTTCGGCAGCATGCGCCGCACCGCGGCTTCTACGATCGCCTCAGGCTTCCGTACCAGCCGCTTCTTGTATTCTTCGGTTCGCAGTCCGCCGGGATATCCGGTGTAATGCTGATAAACCTTGCTCTCGGCCTTCACGCCGGTGGTGCGAACTTTCTCCGCGTTGATCACGATCACATGATCACCAGTGTCGATAAACGGCGTGTAGCGCGGATTTTCTTTACCCATGAGGATGCGCGCCACTTGTGAAGCCAAGCGCCCGAGCGTCTGTCCGCTCGCATCCACGACGTACCACTTGCGCACAATTTCCCCCTGTTTGGGGAAATACGTTGACATCGGAAATCTCCCAGATTTGAAAAAAGGCTGCGAAAGAAAACCGCTCGTTGATTCCCCTGACGAGGACGCCAGGACCATCAGGCGGGCAACCACACTACTTCCAAAGTCTTTACGATAGCGTACCCTGCAAATAATTGTCAACGCAATGTTACCGCAGACAGGCTCGGCGGGCCCTGATTTTCGGCTCGGAAAACCATCGATTCTCCCTTCCAGATTTCGGTCCTACTCTCATTGTCCGCTCCCTTTTCTCCAAGCAAAGAAAGCCTAATTTTCACCTAAAGGGGGGGCGTTCGATCACCGTTGACACTTACGCCTCGAAGCGGCGGTAGAATGCTAACCCTTTAAGCGCTCGTGTTAGGAGTCGACCTTGCCCACATCAACGAAGAAAGAACTGTCTAATGACCGCGTTGCACTTTACGACAGACTGATCGCCACGCGCCCGGGGATCCAACGCAAGGGTGACGCCAATCCTTACACTTCGCTCAATGGGAATATGTTCACGCTCCTTCATCAAGGAAGGCTGGCGATTCGTCTTTCCGAAGACGAACGCGATAAGTTCCTGAAGAAGTACAAGACGAGCTTGTTCGAAGCTTACGGAACAGTTATGAAGGAGTACGTCGCCGTCCCGGATTCCCTGCTGGAAAACACGAAAGAGCTATCGAAGTATCTCGATCTGAGCCACAATTACGCCAAGACGCTCAAACCAAAACCTACTACCAAGAAGAAACGCTGAGAGCCCAACACAGCAAAAGCCCGCGAATTTGCCGACAAGTCCCTGCCTAAGGCTTAAGAATCAAGTCCCCCGCAAAAACGTGGGCCAAAAGCTCATGCTTTCCGGTGCCATCGCGCTTCACGGAGTTCCCGATCCACCCCTTCGGATCGCCGAATTGGCTTCCGCTCACGTCGCCGAATCTGACCGAGAGGTCGACATGGGCATAGTCCTCGGGATTCCCCACCTGAATGCTAAGGTCCCCACCTGTGAGTTTCAAATCCTTATCTCCGGTGACACCTTCCACTGACAGGTCGCCGCCGCGCATCCGCGCAAAAAGATTCGAATCCCGCGGGATCGCAATCGTGACTTGCAATTCGTTCTTGGGGACATGCGAGAGCTTCAAGTTCACCGTGTCGCCTACCCGGCTGAAATCGAACTTGATCTTGTGGGCCTCACCGAGTTTCTTGCCGGTCGCAGTAATGTGGATGCTGTTGGTCTCACTGCCGACAATCCTGAAATCACCGTCGTGGAGGTGCAGGCGAAGAAATTTACCGCCTGCGAAGGTGGCCTGATAAGGCTGATCCTGGAAGTCCGCCACTTGCAGACGCGCCTGGCCCCAAACCGGACAAGAAATCCCCAAACCCAGAACTAGCCCGATCACCGCAATTCGCCCAAGGGTTCGATTCATACCCAAACCTCCTTTGCGAAATCAGAATGCCAGACGCCCTATTTAGGTCTAAAAGGCGACAGCGAAGATTCTACTCGTAGGCCAGTGCATCGATTGGATCTTTTTGCGCCGCCTTGAACGCCGGATAGATGGCTCCGGCAGTCGCTCCCACAATCGCAATGATCGTCGATCGCAGGATCCAATCGTTGCTCTGGTCAATATGTACGAGGGGCCAGCGATGTTGAATACCCAGCCTGGCCAGGAAGCTCACGACCACACCTAGGACAATTCCCGCCACCGCCAACAGGAGCGTCTCCCGCAACACGACGTTGACGATATAAAACTTCGACGCGCCCATGGACTTCAAAATCCCGATCTCCCGGGTACGCTCCATCACAGCCGTGTAGATCGCCTGGAAGATTACCAGGAATCCGATAATGGTACTGACTCCAATAACCACTGCGATGAAAGGTTTGAATCCGGGCAAATTGCTCGGCGTCATCATGCTCAGATACGCCTGCGTCGACAGGACGGAATACGATTGCATTCCCTCCTGGCTCTTCACTGCCTTGACAACCTCATCGGCAAAGGCTGGGTCATCTAGTTTGACGTAGAACACCGATGCTTTGTTCGCTGATCCCAGCAAGTCTTGCAAGGTCGACATGGGAACAAACTTCCTGGCTCCCCGGCCATTCTCGACGATGCCGGCGACGTGGAACGTGTGATTGAAGATGGTCAGGGGATCGCCAATTTTCAAGTTCTTCTGGCGCGCGATGTAGTCGTCGATCAGCACGTCATCCGGTCCCTTAAATGGCCCACCCTCGATGTAGTGAAACGGCCCGCCCAGGGCTTCGAAGCTGGCTATGTCAATGCCGTCAATTACCTCCAATGCTCCGGCCGTGGAGATATTCCAGATGATCGGACTCACGGTTTTCACGTGTGGCATTTTGCGAATCACATCGGCCACCTTCACCGAAACCGGCGCTCCGCTGAGGCCAGCCAGAAACGACGAACCCGGTGGCTGCACAATCATATCGGCCCCGATCCCGGCAGCTCGGTTCTTCGCGTCATTCATCAGCCCGTAGCAGAGGCCCACGATCAGAAGGATCAGCGTAACTTCCAGCGCCACTGCGACGATGCTGATCAGCGATCGAATCGGCCGGTGCACCAGATTCCCAACCACCATCCTGTTCATCATAGGTATTCGTCAGTGTTGCACAGAAATGAGCGTCCAGCGTTGGGGACAACCGATAAATCCGAGTGGCCGAATGCTAAGCAATGAAGGCAGAGTGCCTTAGTGATTCCCGATGGGCACGACCAGACTCGACTGCGGACGGTCCAAGTGCACCACTTGAGCTCCTGCCGGCTGCTGCAGTACGAATTGATCATCTTTCAGCGGAGCATTAAGTTCGACCTTCAACATGTTCAATGTGATGTCGTATTCTTCTTGCGGCCGGTAGATTTCGATGCGCGACGGGTAGCTGACACCGTCGTACGCCTTGTATTCCGCATACTTCGCATCGGTCACCACATTGCCGCTATCGTCGTAGATAAATTGACGATGAGGCTTTAGGTCGGTGCGGCCAAAGATGATCTTCCGCGACAGCTTGCCCTGATCGCCGTCTCTGCGAATGATGGTCAGCTCGTAATCCGGCTGCAGAATCCGGTGCCCTTTCGGATCGTGCAACGTCTCAAAGCCGTTTTCCTTCACCGCGATCTCGGTGTTCGGGTCAATATGTCGGATCAGCAGCGCCTCATAGATATTCTGCGGCCGGATGTTCTCCATCGGCTGGTCAGAGTTGACCGCGGGGATTTGGTTCCCGCCTACGACAAACTTGTTCTTCGGAGGAATCCAGAGCTTGAAGTCGCGGCCGTCGCTGACCATATCGAACGCCGTGGTACGGACGAACGGCATCAATCCGGTCATGTGCAGCGAATCGGGTTTCCTCGCCAGCACGTAGCCGCGGATCTCTTTGTAGTCGGTGACGTGGCCCTTTTTCATCCCGCCAGCCGAACTGTCGATATCCACGGTCGCTTTCAGCGTGCGGATCGCCTCGGCCTGGTTGTTGACGCTCTCGATCAATCCTTGCTGCGTAGCATCCAGCAGAGGAGCTGTCGAGTACCGGTCTTCCACTGGCCGGGTGCGGAGGACACACCCCGCCGTCGGTAGCAAAGCCAGCAGTAACCCTAATTTCCAAAAAGGCGAACTACGTCTCATGAAGATATTAAGGCACCTCTACAATCATTTGAGTATACCGGAATCCAAAGGGTTCAAAACCCTTGCTGGGACGCAATGAGCCGCGCGACTACTACATAATAGCGCCAGAATCTGGCAATTTTGAGGTAGTTTTAGAAAGACGGCGAAGCCCCCTGAGGCTTGTTGCTCGGAGTTAAGTGCTTTGCTCCGGGCCGTTTTCCGAAAGCCCCAGCACCATCGTCAGGTCGGAATCGCAAAGCTACTCATCTAAACTGTCCATATTGTGCGCAAGCTCTTCTGGCTCGCTCTGATCGCAGTCTTGGCCGCCGCAGGATGGCTCACCTGGGCCATTTTGACGCCCGTGGAACCCTCCGGCCAGACATTCGTCATGCTGCGCCCAGGCTTTTCCACTCGCCGCATCGCCGCGGAACTGAAGAATGCGGGAGTGATTCGCAGCCAGGAAGCGTTCATCCTGTGGCGCTACATTCATCGTGGACGATCCCTCAAAGCCGGGGAGTACCTTTTTGATAAACCAGCCAACCTCGTCGACATTCAAAAGCGCCTTCGCCGCGGAGACGTCTACCTGCACACGGTAGTCGTTCCCGAGGGCTACACGATGTTCGACATCGCCCGCGCCATTGAAGCAGCGGGCCTTGGACCAGCCGAAGACTTCGTTAAGGTCGCGCAGTCTGATACGGCCCTAATCTCTGATCTCGATCCTTCGGCACGCTCGCTGGAAGGCTATCTCTTTCCCGAAACGTACGAGTTTTCCCGCATGATGACGATGCAGGAGATGGCGGCAGCCATGGTGAAGCAGTTCCGGCAAGTGGCGTCCCAGATCGGATTGCTTCCAACTCCCGGCGTGATGCCCGACGGAGATCCTGCCGGATACTCTCCGCATCAAGTGGTCACCATGGCATCGATCGTAGAAAAGGAAACCTCAGTTCCGGCGGAGCGCCCCGAAGTCGCCAGCGTTTACTACAATCGGCTCGCGAAACACATCGCACTCAGTGCCGACCCCAGCATCATCTATGCGGAATTGTTGGCGGGATCGTACCAAGGGGCCTTACACCACGCCGATATGAGCTTCAGTTCGGCCTACAACACATATCGCAATGCCGGACTACCTCCGGGACCGATCGCAAATCCCGGTCGCAGCGCGCTCGAAGCGGCCATGCACCCGGCCCAAACGGACTATTACTATTTCGTCGCCGATGCCCAGGGCCATCATCGCTTCGCACGGACCATGGAAGAACACAACAAGAACGTGACCGCGTATCGGAAGGCGATGAGAAGAAGATAAGAGCCGGCGCCGGATATCGCGGACCTCAGACCCCAGGCCTCGGACCTCAGACTCTCGACATCAAACTTGGAGGGACCTTGCGCGATTCCTCATCTCCAAGCTGCGGATCTCTCACTTCTCGGCCTGATCGATTCAACCAGCGAATTCAGCATCCGGCCAATCTCGTTTGACGTGTGTAGACCGCTGCCACACTCTCAAATCACGATAAGAACCAGCCATGCAATGTCTCCAAAAGCTCTCGGAATATCGCAATGTGCTTGCTGCCTTCACAAGGGCAGATGTCACACAACGCTCAGCGCCATTTGTGGAAAACGAATGAGTCGATCGTTCCTAGGTAAAGTGACTAAAAAGGCCGAGGTCTGAGGGCCAAGGTCCGAGGTCTAAGGGTCCAAGCAATATAATCTCCCGGTGCCGGAACCCACCACCCACCGAGTACTAGGCCTCGACGTTGGGGCTCGTCGCATCGGCGTTGCGGTTTCCGACCCGCTAGGCATCACGGCGCAAGGTCTCGAAACTCTCCACCGCAAAAACAAGAAATATGACTTCTCGTTCCTGCACCGGATCATCCGTGACTACGAGATCAAAGAAATCGTAGTTGGGCTACCGCTCCGGATGAGCGGCGCCGAAGGCGCGCAAGCCGAGAAGATTCAAGTCTTTGCCGAGGACCTGCGAAAGCACTTCAAACTCCCCGTCCATCTGTGGGACGAGCGCCTCACTTCCGCCGAAGCAAACCGACTCTTGCGCGAAACCGACCTGTCGATTGAAAAGCGCGGCCAGGCTGTAGACCGCATGGCTGCCATTCTTATTCTCCAAGGATGGATGGAAAGCCGGGGAAAATAGACTTAGCCCTCAGGCCTCCGCTTTCCGCCCTCGGACCTCAGACCTTCGACCTCCCACTTCTTCGAAACCTAGCTCACAAGCCCTTTCTGAGTAGCACAAGGCACCCAGGAGCTCGGGTCAAACCGCCAAGGTCTGAGGTCCGAGGGCCGAGGGCGATAACCAGAGCCCAACCCCACCATTTCACCTCGCTTGCTATCCCCAAGCCCGAGGAGTACCATGTTTATAGTAGTTTTAACAGTAGTAACACGCTCTTCCCCACTAACCCTCCGCCGACTGGGTACTTTTATGAGTAGTCCTGATCTGAACTTCCACATTGGTGACAAAGTCGTCTACCCGAATCATGGTGTCGGAGTCATTGAACAGATCAGCAGCCGGTCCATCGGCTCGACGGTCGAAAGGTTCTACCTCCTGAACATCAAGGCCAGCAGCCTCAAGGTCATGGTGCCGTGCAGCAATGCCGGCAGCGTTGGCCTTCGCCGGGTTGTCCGCAATGGAGAGGTCCAGAAGGTGTTAGACCTGCTCTCGATTGCTGAGAGTAATGGCAACGGCGACTGGAAAGACCGCTTCAAAGATAATTCCGAGCGCATGCGCACAGGGTCTCTGCTGGAAGTGGCGCACGTGCTCAAGAATTTGATCGCATTACATCAAGCCAAGCCACTCTCCTTCCGCGAGAAGAAGATGCTTGAGCGCGCCCGTTACCTGTTGGTCAGCGAGCTAGCGATGGCGCGAAACTGCGAGGAAGCCAAAATCGAACAGGTCCTCACCGAGGCCCTCGCGAAGTGCAAGCTGCGCTTCCCCGAAGCTTCCGAATTCCAGGCCTAGGCACGAAACCTTTTGTCATTCCGAACCGCGAAGCGGTGAGGAATCTGCTTTCCCCGCCCGCCGTTCACCTTTAGACATCGATAAGATTTCGGTTCAGAGCGCGAGGCTTGCGATGGCTGCAAAAGTTCTCATGGTTCTAAGTGCGAGCATTGTCTTTACACTCGGCGTCGTCCACTTTGTCTATACGTTCTGGGGGCCAAATCTCAAGCCTCGTGACCAGGCGCTCGAAATCAGCATGAGGCAGATTTCACCTGTCATAACGAAAGAAACAACAATGTGGCGCGTTTGGGTGGGAGTTAATGCCAGCCACGGCATGGGACTTATTTTGTTCGGTTTGGTTTTCGGCTTTCTCGCGGTGGCTCACGGCCAACTCCTATTTCACTCACCGTTCCTGCTCGTTGTCGGGCTGGCAATGCTTGGCGGTCTTGCTGTGCTCAGCAAGATTTATTTCTTCAACCCGCCATTCACAGGCATCAGCGTCTCTTTGGTGTGTTATATCGCCAGCATTGCCCTATCGCGAGCCTGACGCACCACTCGGTCAATAAGCGCGATGACAATTTCTTGCCAACTATTAGGCACCACCAGTTCCCGAACCCCCGACAATACGCCGGCAATAAGGCAAGGCTCCGAATCTGCCTTGCCGGCTGTTTGACATGAACTCTGGCCCGGCATAGCCTTTTCTTAATTTTCAAAAAGCGCCCGTTGTAGTCACTGTTTCCGAAGTGTGGGTCATGGGGTCGGATGAAAATATCTCGGCGTCCTTGGTGGACCTAGCCGCCTTTGCCGGCTGGACGTTCTCTCGCTGCACGGCGTATCGGCGCATGGTATGGGCGAACGTCCTTAGCGGACTGGATATCCTCGCTCCCTCTTTTTCTACCGGATCTTTCGATGAGGATGGATTTCAGCAAGAGCTGATCTGGCCAGCAACTTCCTCCGCACGATTGTCTACGCGCACAAGAGTTGCACGGCGACCTTCGCTGTCAGATTCGTCGATCAATGCGCTTGTAGAAGCAGGAGGTCTCCTGGTTCCCATGACGAGGCGCTGGTCTGTTGTAGATCGGCCTCTCAAGCTCAACACGCACTTCTACTCTCCAATTCCAATCCACTTTCCCATTCTCTTCATCTGACTCCGATTTTCGTAAACATATAAGGAGAACTAAATGGCAACTTTGAAGGCAATCAACAGCAACGAACCAACCACTAACGCGAGTGCTGTGAGAGTCGATATGAAAGTTGAGGTGGTCATCATCCCGGTTGCGGATGTAGACCGCGCCAAAGAGTTCTACACCAAGCTCGGGTGGAGGCTCGACGCCGATTTCGACGCTGGCAATGACTGGCGTGGAGTTCAGTTCACGCCGCCCGGTTCCGGGTGTTCGGTAATTTTTGGCAAAAACGTCACCACGGCGGCGCCTGGGTCCGCCCAAGGCATGTACCTGGCCGTCTCCGATATTGAGACCGCGCGAAAAGAGCTGCTGCGTCGCGGCATCGAAGTCAGTGAAGTGTTTCACGGCAGCAACGTGCACACCGGTCCGGACGAGCCCTACCTATTCGGACGCCTCCGGGCCAGCGGTCCGGACCCTCAACATAACAGCTACTACTCCTTCGCCTCTTTCCATGATCCGGATGGCAATGGCTGGATGTTGCAGGAAATTACAAAACGGCTCCCGGGACGAGGGCTCAGCAATTTTGACGTTGCCACAATGACAGAGCTTTTACGAGAGACAGAGGAACATCATGGTCAGTACGAACCGACGGCTCCGAAGCACCACTGGTCTGGATGGTATGCCGCCTACATGGTCGCGCGTCAGGACGGCAAGACGCCCGAAGAAGCTGCCAAAGAGGCCAAACTCCACATAGAGGGCGCGCTAGCCGCATGAAGCACCTCGACGCCATCATCATCGGACGGGCCAGACAGGCCCGTCCCTGACGACACGCGAGGTGACAGGAGGTTTAAAGATGAAGATTTTCGTTGCAGGTGGCACTGGAGCAATCGGCCGTCCGCTGATCGCGGAATTGCGCGCCAAAGGACACGCTGTAGTTGCTCTTACCCGTTCTCCAGAAAAGGCTCAGGCTCTATCGGAACAAGGCATAGAACCTGCGATCGCAGATGTATTCGATCCCGATGCAGTCAAAAGAGTCGTTAGTCGCGCTCAGCCGGAAGTCGTGATTGAACAACTCACCGCCCTACCCAGAACCTACACTCCGCAATCTATGACTGCCGCTGCCCCCCTCAACAATCGTATCCGTTTGGAAGGCGGAGCCAATGTGCTGGCGGCCGCGCAAGCAGCGCGTGTGCGGCGTTACCTGAGGCAGTCAGTCGCATTCTATGCGATTCCTGGTGCTGGATTGGCCGATGAAGATACGCCTCTAGCATTTAATGCCTCGCCTGCGGTCGCAGCAGGTGCCCGCGAGTTAACTGAGCTTGAGCATCCCTTACTGGCAAATCCCAAGATAGAAGGGATCGCCCTGCGTTATGGCTTCTTCTATGGACCCGGCACCTGGTTCAACCCCGATGGCGATGTTGCCCAACAGGTGCGACAGCAACAGTTCCCGATCGTCGGGAATGGCGAAGGCGCCTGGTCGTGGCTACACATTGAGGACGCGGCGATTGCCACCGTTGCAGCAGCAGAGCAAGGCAATCCTGGCATTTATCTGATTGCGAATGATCAACCTTTAGCGGTGCGCGAATGGCTTCCTGCGTTTGCTAAATGGCTGCGTGCTCCACCGCCGCCGCGGATATCGGTTGAGGATGCTCTGAAGGCGAGTGGTGCGGATGCGGTTTACTATGGGACTCAGATGCGAGGCATATCGAACGCCAAGGCAAAACGCGAACTGAATTTTCAGCCGCGACCGTTGGAGTGGATCGTTGACACCGCCGTGACTCACCACAGTTAACAGGTTAAGGGAGAAGCAAGATGAAGATTGCTCAATATGGAGCAACGATCGTTGTCATGCACACGATCGTTCATGGACTGCATGGCTTCTCAACAACCATGGTCTTTAAATTATGGGAGGTGTGTCATGAAAATTGTCGTCATTGGTGGCAGTGGGCTGCTTGGTAAGAAGCTTGTGACCAGTCTACATGAGCGCGGACATGAGGCGGTGGCAGCGTCCCCTTCTTCAGGTGTCAACGCCGTTACGGGTGCGGGACTCGCTGATGTGCTGGTGGATGCTGAGGTTGTCGTCGATGTGACGAATTCACCATCCTTTGGGGATGCGGCGGTGTTGGAGTTCTTCGAGAAGTCATCCCGGAACCTGCTTGCGGCGGAGGCAGACGCTGGTGTGGGTCATCACGTTGCAGTATCAATCGTCGGTGCCGATCGCATCCCTGATAGCGGCTATCTGCGTGCGAAAGTCGCTCAGGAGAAGTTGATCCGGTCCGCAGGAATACCCTATACGATCCTCCGTGCTACGCAGTTCTTTGAGTTCATAGGAGCGATCACCGCTCAATTCCCAACCGATGGGCAAACGGTTCGCGCGCCCTCTGCCT
>DATFQQ010000277.1:0-2605 GCA_035264195.1 Candidatus Sulfotelmatobacter sp.
GCAGCGTCCGGACGGCCTGCACGTACAGTTGCCCTCCCAAGCTCCGGTCAAATATGCATACGTGCTTCGATTGTCATTTTGATAGGCACTGCGTAGCGTAGCGCATCATAAACGGACTTGAACGAAGCCGCTGGCGCGGCGGACGCTACGCGTGAGTTCGACGGATCGGTCTGTGACTAGCAGCTGAAGTAAGTTGTCGGGTCATGAGGAGGTCCCCATGACCCGACTTCGCAAAATAATGCTGGAAGAACTCCAGCGACGTAATTACGCAGAGGGTACCACACGTAGTTACGTTTGTGCGGTACGACAGTTCGCGCAGCACTTTGGAAAGTCCCCCGACAAGTTAGGACCGAGCGAGCTTCGCAGCTATCAGGCCTACTTGCTTAAAGAGCGCAAGCTGGCGGTGGGCACGGTGGTGGCTCGCGTGGCCGCACTGCGATTCTTCTTTGTTCGTACGCTGAAGCGGCACCAGTTCCAAGAAGATCTGCCCTATCCCAAAAAACAGCGTCGCTTACCGACGGTGCTGAGTTTGCAGGAGGTCGCCCAGCTCATCAACGCGGCAGGTAATCTCATGCAACGCGCGTTGCTGATGACTCTCTACGGTACCGGCATGCGGCGCACGGAAGTGTCCCGATTGAAGGTTCGGGACGTCGACAGCAAGCGCATGATGATTCGCGTGGAACACGGGAAGGGCGGTGTCAGCCGGGACCTGCCCCTCAGCCCCGCCTTGCTCGAGACACTCCGGGAATATTGGCATTGGAAAAAACCCCGAACGTACTTGTTTCCGGCGCAGCAACGCGGCAAGCAGGGGCCGATCTCCGATAAGACCGTCTGGTACGCCTGCAGCGAATCGGCTCGCCATGCCGGCATCACCAAGCACGTGACCCCACACACTCTCCGTCACAGCTGGGCTACGCACTTACTCGAGGCCGGCACCGATCTGCGCACCATCCAGGTTTTGCTTGGCCACGCCGATTTGGAAACTACCGCCAAGTATTTGCACTTGTCGCAGCGGCACCTGCAGGCCGTTGCGAATCCGCTGGAGACTTTGTGTCTTTCCAGCACCCAAGAAGCTAGTCGCAGTTATCACCGCAAGAAGTAGGAATGACGCGGCCGGCCCTCGAGGTGGCCGACATCCTCCGCGCGCAGGGCGACCACTTTCTGGATCGCTATCGATCCAGCTTCGATTTTCAGCAGCGCAAAGCGTTTCGTGCCATTCAGCGCTGTCGCACGGCAGCGCTGGGCGGTCATGTGGATGTGTGTTCTCAATGCGGCCGCCAAGAGATCTCCTATAATTCCTGCCGAAATCGAAACTGTCCGAAGTGCCAAACGCAAGCACGCCAACGTTGGCTGGCGGCACGAGAACGAGAACTCCTGCCCACCAACTACTTCCATGTCGTGTTCACCGTGCCCCACGAGCTGAATGTGCTGGCCTTGGACAACCCGCGGCTGTTCTACGATCTGTTGTTCACTGCCAGCGCTCAGACCTTACTAGAAGTAGCCGCCGATCCTCATCACTTGGGTGCTGAGATTGGTGTGATCAGCATTCTGCACACTTGGGGGCAGAACCTGTTGCTGCATCCCCATATTCACTGCGCCATTCCCGCTGGTGGATTATCGCCGGACCACAAGCGTTGGATCCGCTCTCGTAATCATTTCTTCTTACACGTGAAAGTCCTCAGTCGCGTCTTTCGCGGAAAATTCCTGGCTGGTCTGAAACGCCTGTACCGCAGTAAGAAACTTCATTGTGCCGACCCATCCGCCATACTGGCCCAGCAGTTCGCGCAACTCATTCGCCGCTTGCATCGCCAGGACTGGGTTGTCTATGCCAAGCCAGCCTTTGGCGGCCCGATGCAGGTTTTGCGTTATGTCGGGCGCTACACCCATCGCGTGGCCATTTCCAATCATCGATTGCTGGCATTCGATGGAGAGCGCGTCACCTTTCGCTGGAAAGATTACGCCCACGGCGGCAAGCAGGGTCAGATGAGACTCGGGACCTGCGAGTTCTTGCGCCGCTTCTTCCTGCATGTACTGCCCAAGGCGTTCGTGCGCATCCGTCACTTCGGATTTCTCGCCAATCGTTTCCGCGCTTCCCACG
This sequence comes from Candidatus Sulfotelmatobacter sp., assembly GCA_035264195.1. Taxonomy (GTDB): domain Bacteria; phylum Acidobacteriota; class Terriglobia; order Terriglobales; family Acidobacteriaceae; genus Sulfotelmatobacter. The sequence continues at coordinate 2,099 of DATFQQ010000277.1, forward strand.
TATCCCTTTGCCGTGAACTGCTGACTCCTCTTTCTTATGCTGCGAGCGAACCGTCTCCCCCTGCCTGCGAGGATTCGGTTTGGCATTGCCCGAGCTGCGGCGCGGCAATGATCATCCTGCAAAGATTCACGGCCGCAGAACTGTTGCCATGCATTTCCTTAGATTCTTCGTAACGCCTCAACCAAAGGGTTCCTTTGACATGCTCCAGCATGCCGCTGTACTCGTGCGCCTCTCCCCTACGCACCAACTACCCTGCACCCCACTCACAACCGTTTTCGCGGCCATCTCCAGACCTAAGGGCAATAATTCCCGATCCCATCGCGGTCGTTCCTCACCCCATCCTCTCCTTCATCCGTACCAAACTCGCATTCAATCCCCATAACTCAACGCGTCCGCCGCAACCGCCAGCACCTTCCTTCAAGCCTGCTTATCGAAAATGCCTCGGATCGGCCTTCACACACACATCATTTCCTGCCCGAGGCATTTCCGATCAAGCCTAGCGACTTA
>DATFQQ010000278.1:0-12797 GCA_035264195.1 Candidatus Sulfotelmatobacter sp.
TCGCGCAGTGTATGGCGCGACTCGCACCGCCGACGATGTCGCTTCACGCCTCAAGCAGATTCGCGAAGCTCTTAAAGAAACTCCGGCGGTCGAAAAGCAGTTGGGTGCTACGGCGGATTCGTTGGAGCAGCGGAATCGGGAAATCCTGCGAGCAATACGCGGGGATATTGAAATCGCCAAGCGGAATGACCCGATTCCGTCGTCGATTGGGGACCGCGTCGATACGATCATCGAAGGGGAACGATTCTCGATGCAACGACCGACGCAATCGGATATCGATTCATACGGAGTCGCGGCCGGGGAGTTCGCGGATCAGTTGACGAAACTGCGGGCCCTGGTGGACGTCGATCTAGCGAAGCTAGAAAGAGACATGGAGGCTGCGGGTGCACCTTGGACTCCGGGACGCGTGCCGGAGTGGGTTCAGCAATAAATCAACTTGCCACGCATTCGCACGGATTAACGCAGAAAAACGGAACCACAGAGGGCACTGAGGAGCACAGGAAGGCAAACCTCGACGCTAGGCGTTGGACGGGAAGGTGATTCCCCAGAACTGCCTCGAATTGTCGTCCTGATCGACGAACTCGACGCCGTAGGTCGAAACTCCCTGAACAGCTGCGATTACCGAGACAATGCGGGCTGATACTTGAGTACCACGCTGATTCTTTAAGGTCACGACGGTGCCGACCGGAAGGTCTCGACTCAACTGCACCGCGGCGCCATGACGGTTGAGATTCGTAGCCTTCGCGGGCATCGTGAAAGAAACCTTCAGTTTATCCTCGCCCGACAAACCAACCGAGGCATTGAGTTGCATCCGACTGCTGCGCCGCTTGGAAGCCTGCGAGCGGCTCATCGACGAGGCAGCCACGTGAGTGTGATGAGTCTTATGACGGTGTTCCGAGTGTTTGGGGATCATTGTTGTAGGACGCACGTTAAATGCAGATGCTGGCCGTTGCAATGTACGTCGGTCACCCTGTGGTGGTTACCGTCAAAGTCATAGATAGGGCGGGACTTGGCTTCCAGCGCGGCTTTTGGGGCTTCCGCAAGAAACATCAAAAACGTAACCGCCGAGTGTGCTGAGAAGGCTGAGAAAACCGCTACTCACACTTGAACACCTTGTTCTCTTAGGAGAACGATTAGCTTGCTCGGCGGTAAGGCGGTTCCCAGGTTGTAGCTACCCGCGATGCGATCGGCAAAGAGCAGGACCGCATCGTTTTCAAAGGCACCCGCATAGCTCAGGACATCGTACTTGTCGATGTATTGATGGATCTCGTGATCGAGCAGCGGCCGGAAGAAGATATCGGAGGTTTCGACGGTGGAGAGCATCCGGTCGGTTCGGGGTTCAGCACTGCGATGGAAGTCACGAACTGAAAGTGGTTTCCGGAGAACTCTTCTAAGAACTTAGGGGCTTCCTGCTTGTCACAGGGCTTCTCGAAGATTCGTCCATCCTTAGCGGCGACGGCGTCCCCTGAAACAACAACTGCATTCGGACACTCGGCGGCGATCTTGCGGGCTTTGGCTTCCGCGAGTTTTCGGGTCAATTCCGCGGGATTGTCGTCGCGAATCGCTTTTTCGTCGATACGACTCGGGCGTGTTTCGTAGCGCAGGCCGATGAGATCGAGGGCACGCTTACGGAAGGGCGATTCGGATGCGAGGATAATTTTCATTTCGGTTTCCTCAAGCAATCAATCACGTATTTCACCACTGAGGGCACAGAGGAACACAGGATCCTAGCTAGTCGCCGGGATCTCCGCAGGATCAGTGTAGATACTAAGACCCAGTTCTCGTCCAACGCGCACCATCTGGTCAGCGCCCGCAGAGGCACCGCCAACTCTCAGAACGGCATCGCATTTTTCAAGGAGCCGAACCGCGATCGGGTGAAAGATTTCGTTGAACGGCCCATCGCCGATGCTTTCTGAACCGGCGAGGTTGACGAGTGGTAGCGCCAGCCATTCTCCGAGAAGCGGAATATGTCCGGCGCGAAAGATCGGCAAAGCATAGGACTCCATGGTCTCGACATTCTTTTGGATTAAGACCGGATCATCGTTAGTGCCGGAGCGATAAGGTCCGGCGATAAGAATCATCATTGACTTAGTTTGGTTCGGAGACACAACACTCCTCATTTTTGCTATGGGCGTCAGTTGCGTTTCACAACATTTTTTGTAGCCGAATGGTGAATTGATCTTCGAAAGGAATCGTTGGTCGCAATTTCTTGAATAACTAGCTTGCATTGCACGAGTAGCCCTGTGGTACACTCGCCGCCGACTGTTGCTTGCGCTGTGGGCGCGGCAACCGCCGTGGGGGAATCCTTCTTGTCTCCGAGTGGAGGTACTGGGGAATGGGCCTCGCGTTAATGGCTTTGATTTGGCTGATCACTCTGATCAGCACATACTTTTTTGTCGCCAAGACCTGGTGGCTGCCTGCCGGCGCCTCTGCCGCCGCAGCATGGATCGATCACCAATTTGCGCTCACCTACGTCATCATGGGAATTGTGTTTCTCGCGGCGCAACTTTCCCTGGGATATATCGTGTGGCGCTATCGAGAGACGCCGAAGTCTCCTCCCGTGCAGTATTCACACGGAAACACCACGCTCGAGATTACGTGGACGGCCCTGACTGCGGTCTTGTTCATCGGGTTGAACTTGATGGGCAGCAGCGTATGGGCGAGTCAGCGCTTTGATCCGGCTGAATCGGGCGCCGTGCAAGTCGAAGCCACGGGCATGCAGTTTGCCTGGTACTTCCGCTATCCCGGGCCGGATGGCAAGTACGGCGCGACGAACCCGAAGCTGATCGATCCTTCCTCCGGCGGTGAAGCCGCAGTGGGACTTAATACTTCTGACCCGGCCGCGAAGGATGATGTGGTGACCGGGACGATGTATTTGCCGGTAAACCGCGAGGTCGACCTGAGCCTACGGTCGGTGGATGTCATTCATGACCTGTTCGTGCCCTCATTGCGATTCAAGCAAGATGCGGTGCCGGGATTGAACATCCACATGCATTTCAAGCCCACACAGATCGGCGAATATGAAATCGCCTGCGCGGAGCTCTGCGGGCTTGGACACTACAAAATGCACGGCATGGTCCACGTAGTCAGTCAGGAAGATTATGACAAGTGGCTGGCTGCACGGGAGGCAGAGAAACAGTAATGGCGACCCCGGCTACGGTTCAATCGCACGCTCCTCAAGGGTTTATCCGGAAATACATTTTCAGCCTGGACCACAAGGTCATCGGAATTCAGTACTACTTCCTGGCGCTTACAGCGGTGTTCATTGGGATGCTGCTGTCTCTGCTGATGCGGTTTCACATGATCTGGCCGACTGCGTCACTTCCGCTTTTCGGCGAGATCAAGCCGGAAACTTATCTGGCGCTAATGACCATGCACGGCACGATCATGGTGTTCTTCGTGCTAACGACAGCACCGCAAGGCGGCTTCGGCAATTACATCCTGCCGATCCAGATCGGTGCGCCGGACATGGCGTTCCCGGTCCTGAACATGCTGTCGTTCTGGACGACATTCGTCGGGTTCATCGTGATTATCGCGGCGTTTTTCGTCAGCGGCGGTGCGCCACTTCATGGCTGGACAGGATATCCACCACTCAGTGCGCTGCCGTCAGCTGGTCCAGGACAGCAGCTTGGCGCGGACTTGTGGATCACGAGTATCGCAATCTTCTGCATTGCATCGCTGATGGGTGCCCTGAACTTCATCACCACGACGCTCGACCTGCGGGCCAAGGGCATGACGTTGATGCGCATGCCATTGACGGTGTGGTCGTGGTTCATTACCGCGATCCTGGGACTGCTCGCGTTTGGCGTGCTCTTATCCGCGGGAATTCTGTTGCTGATGGATCGGAATCTTGGAACGAGCTTTTATGTCCCGCTCGTCGTCGTGAACGGGACGGTAATGGGCCATAAGGGTGGATCACCATTACTCTGGCAACACCTGTTCTGGTTCTTCGGACATCCCGAGGTCTATATCGCGATTCTGCCGGGCATGGGCGTGGCGTCGCAGATTCTTTCGACTTTTTCGCGTAAACCGATCTTTGGGTACCGCGCGATGGTGTACGCGATGCTGTCGATCGGCTTCTTCGGATTTATGGTGTGGGGCCATCACATGTTCATGAGCGGTATGAGCCCCTATTCGGCATTTGCATTTTCGATTCTGACTATGTGCATCGGGGTGCCCTCGGCGATCAAGACCTTCAACTGGCTGGGCACGATGTGGAAGGGACATATACGCTTCCACACCCCAATGCTCTACGCAATCGGATTCGTGTCCTTGTTTGTGTCTGGCGGATTGAGTGGACCATTCCTGGCGCAGCCCGTGCTTGATATTCAACTGCACGATACCGCCTTCGTCCCCGCACATTTTCATCTGATCATGGGAGTGGCGGCGATCTTCGGAATCTTCGCGGCGACCTACTATTGGTTCCCGAAGATGTTCGGACGCATGATGAATGAAACGATGGGGCGAATTCACTTCTTCATCACGCTCGCCGGAACTTATGCGATCTTCATGCCCATGCATTATGCAGGCATGGCCGGGCAGACGCGACGCTATTCGCAGTTCACTGAGGTCGCGTACCTGCAGAAGTTAATACCGCTCAATACGTTCATCACGTATGCGGCATTCATCACGGTGGCGGCACAGTTCATTTTCGTGATCAATCTGTTCTGGAGCATGTTCAAGGGCCCGAAGGCGAGCGACAATCCGTGGGAAGCGACGACGCTGGAGTGGACCACGACAACTCCGCCGCCTCATGACAATTTTGGCGGGAAGACCCCAGTGGTGAATCACGGGCCGTACGAGTATGGAGTGCCCGGAGCGCCGAAGGATTACGTGATGCAGACGGACCCGGCGACGGCACCGACGCATTGATAATTGGGCAATGAAAATCGCAACCGGTTAGCTGACAGAATTCACAGGTTTGGGGCAATTCAGAGTGTAGTGATTGAATCGCCCTTGAGGGGTTCGGCAACCCGTTCGACGTAGTGACGCACTAATGTAGTTATGGCGACGTATATCCCAGGCACCCCGGTTGATGATATTGGACATAAACCTCCTATGCCCCCGGCAACGGGCGGAGGAGATGACGGACGCGGCGGCGATATTCCGGATTATGGCGCACGGCTGCGGCGAGCACGGTTAGGACTGATTTGCGGAGTCGCGACCGTCGGCATGGTGTTTATTTCCCTGACCAGCGCCTATGTCTTCCGGCGCGGGCTGCCGACGTTTGATGGCCAGTCGAACAGTTATGTGCGCGACTGGGGCAATATCGATTTGCCCTGGGTGCTCCTGGCGATTAACACGGTCGTGCTGTTGGCGAGTAGTGTGACGATCGAACTGGCGAGGCGTAAAGCTGCACGCCAGGCTGCTCTGGCTCCCGTGAGATCGATTCCGGGTGTCTCGCTCGGGGACGAAAGGAATTTCCCGTGGCTCGGGATCACGGTAATTCTGGGCTTCGCGTTCTTAGTTGGGCAGTGGTTGGCGTGGGGAGAGTTGCACAATCGCGGATTCTATGTAGATACGAATCCGAGCAGCTCGTTTGCATTTCTGCTGACGATTGCGCACGCCGTGCACCTTGCAGGAGGCATGATCGCCTTGATCTGGGCGACGAGTTCTTCCCTGCTGCACAAGCCGCCGGAGGCGCGACGGATCGCGGTTGACATTACGGCGTGGTATTGGCATTTCATGCTCGCGTTGTGGATTTACGTTTTTGCGTTGCTGGGGTTTGCGAGGTAGATCAGGTTTCAAAGTTTCAAGGTTTCAAAGTAAGAACCGCGCTCAGGGCAACTTTGAAACCTTGAAACTTTGAAACATTGAAACTTTACAAAGGGGATCTGGGGAATGGCTGAAGCTACGATTGAGCACGATGCTGTTCATGGGTTGCCCGCGTCACATGGAGCGCATGGAGAGTATGAGGCTCCGCTGTTTGGGGCTTACTCGAAGAAAGTGGGGATGTGGCTATTTCTGGCCTCGGACTCGCTGACCTTCGGCGCGCTGCTATTCGCCTTCAGCTACAACCGGATCTATACGAATCCGTGGCCGACGCCGTTTCATGCCGAGAGCATCGCGAATGCGACCATCATGACGGCCTGCCTGCTGTCGAGTTCGCTAACGATGGTACTGGGCGTCTTCGCCGCACAACGTCATGACCGGGCATGGACGCGCAACTGGCTGCTGGCCACGATGGTGTTTGGAACCGCATTCATCGTGCTGCACGGCATGGAGTGGTCCAAGCTTATTGGCGAAGGACTCGTGTTGCCCGGTTTTGTCTCGCTTCTGGGAGTGACCGCGCCCTCGGCAACGGGGGAACTCGCCGAAATATCCAAGAACGTTCCGCAATTCCCGCAAGCGTTCTTCGGACTGACCGCAATGCACATGCTGCACGTCACGATTGGAGTGATCTATCTGGGCGTGGTCGCATTTCGGAAGTGGTTCTTGCCGGCCCTGGCGGTGATTTGGATTGCAGCGGCCTTTTTGATTCCCTCGGGCAATGTGTTCCATTACCCGGTACACGCTTTGGGAATGGGACTCCTGCTTGCGGCGGTGATTTTGTTTCTTAAGCCGAAGGATTATGACGCACACGATGTGGAAGTGTGCGGGCTGTACTGGCACTTTGTCGATCTGGTGTGGATGTTCATCTTCCCGCTGGTGTATTTGATGTCGACTAAGGTTTCTTAGCGAACACTGGCTTCACCACAGAGGACACAGAGGAACTACGAGGATCGCCTATGCACGATGTCGCAAAGCATGATGACGCCAAGGGGCAGTATTTCTGGGTTTGGGGAGCGCTGCTAGTACTGACGGCGATTGAGGTGGTCCTCGGTTACAAGCAGGTGTTTTCTCCCGTTCGGATGCTGCAAGTCCTGCTGCTCCTGTCGGTAATCAAGTCGGCGCTGATCATCGGGTACTTCATGCACTTGAAGTTTGAGATCGCGCTAATGCGCTGGGTGCTGGTTTTGTCGGTCGTCGCCTGCTTCGTGATCATGTATTTCTTTTTCTTCCCAGATGCCGACCGAGTTCAACCCCCGCCGAATGGGGTTGGAATTCAGCAAACGTCATGAGATTCGGGCGTAAATCCGTTTTGGCTTTCCTCTTGCTGTGCGGGGGATTTTGGACCGCACCCGTGCTTGCGCAGAGCTGTGCCATGTGCCGGGCGAATGCGAAAGCTACCCCGAAGGAAGCTCAACGCGCCATCAACCGGGCAATTCTTCTTATGATCATGCCGCCGATTGGCGCGGTGACTCTGGGAAGCACGCTAATTGTGCGGTATGCGCGTCGCAGGGATGAGGAGAATGAGCGCATCGCCTCGGAATTAAAACCGCAACTGCGGCTTCGTTGACTTCACCCCCGCTTTCCCATGAGATCCTAAGGGGTTCGAACTTCTCAGCGAGCTCTGCGGCTTTCCTTCGCGAACTCCGCGATAAGAGCTTTTTGAACGCAGAGAGCGCAGGTCAACTTCGCCTCAAATAAGTTCAAAACCAACTGCGACGGACAGGAGTGTCCGTCCCACACAGGCTCTCCCGCAATTCCTTTATAATAGAAAGATTCACGTGGCCATCCGGGCTGGTCTGAGCGCCTGCGCTCGCCGTTCGGTGTGGCTTTCGGCCCTGATTCGATGTCTTCAACTCCGACGCAGCCAGACAGCATCGTGGTACGCGGCGCCCGCGTTCATAACCTCAAGAATATTGATTTTGAGGTTCCCCACAACACCTTGACGGTGGTGACGGGAGTGTCTGGATCGGGCAAGTCTTCCCTTGCCTTTGACACAATCTATGCCGAGGGACAGCGACGGTATGTCGAATCCCTGTCGGCATACGCGCGCCAGTTTCTGGAGCGGATCGAGAAGCCGGATGCCGACACGATTGACGGCATTGCACCGGCAGTAGCAATCAGGCAGAAGAACACGACGCGCAATCCCAGGTCGACGGTGGCAACGGCGACCGAAATCTACGACTACCTGCGACTCCTCTTTGCGCGTGTTGGCCGGACCTATTGCGCGAATTGCGGGCGCGAGGTGAAGAAAGATACAGTCGATGAAGTCGCGGATACGATTCTGGCGCTCGGTCCGGATACGCGGCTGCAAGTGCTGTTTCCGCTGCAGCGACCCGGGTTAACCGGACAGGAGTCCTCCACCAAGACCGAGAAATCTTCTCGACCGCGAAAAACCCCACTTGCCCCAAAAACTGGGAGAAGTGGGGTACCCGTTCTGACCGATGCCTTAAAGACTCGGCTCTTCGATCTGCGGAAGGCCGGGTTTAACCGGCTTTATCAGGACGGTCAGGTGTTTGAGTTCTCGACCCCGGAATCGCTGCTCGACGTCAACTTTTCAGAGCCTGTGTTTGTTCTCGTAGATCGACTCACGGTTTCGGCTGACGCTCGCTCGCGTGTAGTAGATGCAATTGAAACTGCCTATCGGGAAGCTGGCGAGGTGATCTTCGAGATACCTAAGACTGAGGATTTAACGGACGTGAGTGTCCGTCCCACACCTGCAACCTTGCGCTTCGCGCAGCGGTTTGAGTGCAAGTCCTGCACTATCCGGTACGAGGAACCGGAGCCGCGGCTCTTCTCGTTTAACAATCCTTATGGAGCTTGTGCGAAGTGTCAGGGATTTGGGAACACGATCGACTTCGATTTGGACCTCGTCATCCCTGACAAGATGAAGTCTCTCGCCGACGGCGCCATCGAGCCGTGGACGAAGCCGAAATATCGCCCGCTGTTTACCGACTTGAAACGTTATGCCAAGGCGGCGGGAATTCCGCTCGATATGGCGTGGATCGACCTAGCCGAAGAGCACAGAAATCTTGTGCTGAACGGTGAAGGCAAGTTCCTGGGTGTTCGTGGGTTCTTTGCACACCTGGAGCGAAAGAAATATAAGCTGCACGTGCGCGTATTCCTGAGCCGTTATCGTGGATATTCCACATGCTCGGAGTGCAACGGAAGCCGCCTCCGCATGGAAGCGCGGCAGGTGAAGATTCAGGGGCGCAACCTGTGCGAAATCTGCGCGCTCACGGTGGAAGATGGGCTGAAGTTCTTCGATCAGGTGCAGTTGAGTCGGCAAGAGGCAGAGATTGCCGAGAAGGTTCTCGATGAGATCCGTGAGCGCCTCAAGTTCTTGAATGACGTGGGATTGGATTATCTGACGCTCGATCGGCTTTCCTCGACTCTATCGGGCGGAGAAGCGCAACGGATACAACTCGCGACTTCATTGGGATCTCGATTGGTGGGCACGCTCTACGTGCTTGACGAACCGTCAATCGGACTGCACGCGCGCGATACGCACCGGCTGGTGAGGATCTTGCATGACCTGCGCAACCTTGGAAATACGATCCTAGTTGTGGAGCACGATCCGGACATTATGAAAGCCGCTGACCGGATTCTCGATCTCGGACCGGGCGCGGGCGAGAATGGCGGGAAACTGATCGCTGGCGGCACGTTCGACGAGATCGTGCACAATCCGGCATCGCTGACGGGAAGGTATCTGTCAGAGGATCTGCGGATCCAGCCTCCAGCAACGCGCCGGCATCCCGGGACACAGCAGATTCGAGTACGGGGCATACGTGCAAATAATTTGAAGAATGTGGACATCAGCATTCCGTTGGGGATGCTGGTCGCGATCACCGGAGTATCTGGGTCAGGGAAGTCGACGCTCCTGCATCAGGTGATCTACAAGGCGCTCTCCCAGGCAAAACAGCAGGCCGGGAACGGAAACGGAGCTGGAGCGACGACCTCGGCGACTTGGGAAAGTTTAGATGGCGATCAATACATCGAGGAAGTTGTCCTGGTGGACCAGTCCCCGATCGGACGGACACCGCGCTCGAATCCGGTGACCTACATCAAGGCTTTCGACGCCATCCGCGAGCTGTTCGCTTCTCTGCCAGATGCCAAGAAACGCGGATTCAGCTCCGGACACTTTTCGTTCAACATCCCTGGCGGACGCTGCGAGGTGTGCCAGGGCGACGGCACGGTGACGGTCGAGATGCAGTTTCTCGCGGACGTGGAACTGGTTTGCGAGGAGTGCAAGGGAACCCGATACAAGCCGACGGTGCTAGAGGTTCGGTATCGCGGGAAGAACATTCACGAAGTGTTGAACCTTACAGTTAAAGAGGCGTTGAAGTTTTTCGCCGAGGCGCCCAAGGTGACCGAGAAGCTGCGGTCCCTGGAAGAAGTTGGATTGGGGTACCTGCGTCTGGGCCAATCAGCGACCACACTGTCCGGGGGCGAGGCGCAGCGGATGAAGCTGGCGGCGCACCTTCAGCCAGCCACGAAAGACGGCTCCCGAGGTAGCAACGGCCAGAAACTCAAGCGGCGGCTGCTTTATATCTTTGACGAACCCACGACTGGCCTGCATTTTGATGACGTCAGCAAACTCCTAGCGGCTTTTCGCCGTCTGATTGAAGCAGGGGGCTCGATTGTTGTCATCGAGCACAATCTGGAAGTCATCAAGACGGCCGACTGGGTGATCGATCTGGGCCCAGAGGGTGGCAGCCGCGGAGGCAAGATTGTGGGCATTGGACCGCCCGAGGCCATTGCGAAACTGCCCGGCTCTTTCACCGGGAAATATCTGGCCCGAGTGTTGAACGGTCATGGGGCATCGGGTTCAAATGGACGTTCGTAGGATGGCGGTCGCGGCTGCGTTGAGCATTGCCAGCGTGGGCACGCTGTCTTACGCATATACGTCCAAGCTTCAAGATGAGTCATCAGGGCAGTCTTCCTCGCAGAACCCAGACTCGACTCAGCAAGGCGAATCTTCCTCCAGCCGAAAAGGGAGTCGCAAAGCTGTTCACCGCACTACGGTTGCGGAGGAAGAAGCTCCTCCCGCCGAACTCACGAAAGCCGAAGATCTCATTCAAAAGAAGAACTACACGGAGGCTGAGCCACTGCTGCACAAGGTGGTAGAGCACGATCCGACCAACTATGTGGCCTGGTTTGATCTCGGCTTTGTGGGCAACGCATTGGGCAAGACGGATGACTCGATTGCAGCATATCGAAAATCGGTGGAAGCCAAGCCGGATGTGTTCGAGTCGAACCTGAATCTCGGATTGCAACTCGCCAAGAGTGGGAACCCGGAGGCCGAGAAGTTCCTGCGCGCTGCGACCGACCTCAAGCCTACCAGCCATGTGGCCGAGGGGCGCGCGCGTGCATGGCTCTCGCTGGCACACATCATCGAAGCGACAGAGCCTAACGAAGCGCTGGCCGCTTACCGTCAAGCGGCGGCACTGCAGCCAAAGGATCCGGAGCCTCATCTCGCAGCTGGCCTTTTACTCGAGAAACAGAACAAGTTTTCCGACGCTGAGCAGGAATACAAAGCGGTACAGGCGCTCGATCCTTCATCTGTCGATGCGGCCATCGGCCTGGCAAACATCTATATGCGCGGGCGCCAACTTCCCGACGCCGAAACTCAGTTGCGAAAGGTCGTGGCAGCGCATCCGGATCACGTGAACGCGCATATCCAATTGGGTCGAGTGCTCGAGGCTGAGGGAAAGAACGATGAAGCGATTGCCGAGTTGGAGAGGGGAGCAAAGTTTGCGCCAGCGGATGCCACCCTACAACGGGAACTGGCCGATCTCTATGCGGGCGCAGGAAAGACTGATGATGCCGAGAAGGCATACCGGGCTCTTTTGACGGAGCATCCGCAGGATGCCGAACTCCACCAAAGCCTCGGCCAGACATTGCTGCGGCAGAAACAGTTCGCCAAGGCCCAAGAAGAGCTGTTGACGGCCGTAAAGTTGAAACCCGATCTCAGCAGTGCGTACGGAGACCTGGCTTTTGTGGCGAGCGAAAACAAAGACTATGGCCTGGCGCTCAAAGCGTTGGATGCGCGAGCAAAGTCTCTGCCGGAAATCCCGATCACCTACTTCCTGCGCGCTTCCGCATACGACCATTTGCGGGATGTGAAGAAGGCGGTTGCGAATTATCAGCTCTTCCTGCAGACAGCCAACGGGAAGTATCCTGATCAGGAGTGGCAGGCAAAACACCGGCTGATCGCGCTCCAGCCGAAGAAATAGACATCGCAATACAGGGGTGCTTAGCTTGGGGACGACAGTGACATACAAACTTTCACAGACGCTGGTTTGGTATGCGTGGCCATTGTTGCTGCTTTGCGCGATGGCAAGCGCCAGACCTGTCCCGCGGAATGAGCCAACGGTGGACGAACTGAAGGCGCGAATTGCGTCCGCAAAGCCCGGTGATAAGGTCCATCTTTGCGTGCAGGTGGCGGAGAAAAGGCTCGACGAGGCCGACAAGCTTTATGCGGCGTCCGACATCCAGAAGGGCCAGGAAGCCGTGGCAGACGTCGCAAGTTTTTCAGAACAGGCCCGGGACTACTCGCTGCAGTCGAGGAAGCATCAAAAACAAACAGAGATTGCGATGAGAAACATGACACGCAAACTCAATAACATTCTGCATACTTTGGGTCATGACGATCAGGCCGCGGTGCAGGATGCGATTAGCCGTATCGAGCGGGTCCGCGACGATCTGCTCTCGTCGATGTTTCCGAAGGGTGCGAAATGACATCTTTCCGTTGGCTTGCGATTGTTCTGCTGCTGGGATCTACAACACTCAGGGCGCAACACCGCCGGGACCCTCTGACCCAAACCGAGATTGATCAGGTCCGTGATACCAGTTGGGAACCAAAGTTGCGCCTGCCGCTCTATGTCCAGTTCGCGCGGGCACGGCTCGTGAAACTGGAAGAGGCAAGGAACGACCCCAAGACCAAGGATCGCGCGAAGCAGACGCACGACCTGCTCGATGATTTTCAACTTCTGTACGACGAGTTGAACGACAACATCGAGACCTAT
>DATFQQ010000279.1:0-20316 GCA_035264195.1 Candidatus Sulfotelmatobacter sp.
GTCGGGCTTCACGAAGACCGCTTCCACGGTCATCTTAACGACGAGCGGCGCCGCATGCCTTTCGAGCACTGGTAAAACGCTGACGCTCAACCTTTCCAGCGCCGACCCGGATTTTGTAGGTACCACTCCGGCATCGGATTACATTCGGTTGACCCGGGCGTCCTCAAGCGGAATGTTCACCAGTGGTACCGACCAGGGTGAATTCGCTGGAAGCGCAGACCAGATAACCTGCACGTCCGATCTGTTGTCACTCCCGGACAACCACGACTAACCGGTCATCCACTGGTTCATGAGAAATGGAGGTGGGTGAAAGAGATCTCAGGTGTCCTTCAATTCGCCGAGGGGGAGAGGATCGCTAAGACGAATGCGCCCGATAAAGTCGGTCGCTCTTGAAACCAGGACAGCACTCAAAATGTCCTCAGTACAGCCCCTTCTCTCCCTCGGGCCGCGTCTTCCATCGGCGATGCACCCATAGCCACTGCTCGGGATACCGACGGACATAATCTTCAATCACCTTCGTGAACTTCTGCGTGTTGGCCACGATATCCGCTTCCAATTCGCCGGTCCGAACCAACTCCAACGCCGGATCGAATCGCAGCCGGTACTTCCCCATCGCCTCGTCCCAGATTGTGAATCCTGGCACCACTGCCGCGTCGGTTCGCAGCGCAATCCGTGCCAGCCCGCTCGCCGTGCAAGCCTTGATCCCGAAAAAATCCACAAACACTCCCTGCGGCGGAGTCATATTCGTATCCATCAAGATTCCGACCGTCTCGCCCGCTTTCATCGCCGCCAGCAATCCGCGCACGAAATCATCCTTCGGCACAACCTTGTTTCCATGCATCGTGCGGTATTGCTGCAGCAGCCGGTCCAAATAGGGATTGTCCATCGGCCGCATCACGATGTTCACACGATGTCCATGCAGCGAATGCGCAAACGCCGATAGCTCCCACGCCCCAAAATGCGCAGTAAGAAACAGCACACCTTTGCCGCGTGCGTAAGCCCGTTCGTAATTTTCCAGTCCGTCGTAAACCACAACCTCGTCAACATTCTCTGGAGTGTATCGAGGAAACTGGCAGAGCTCGGCGAGTTCTCGCCCAAGCGAAGTGAAAACGCCGCGCAGAATCTTCTTCCGTTCAGCCTCAGTTTTTTCGGGAAAGACCATCTGCAGGTTGCGCATCCCCACCTGCCGCAACCGGAAATGCAGCAGATACACCGTCTGCGCAATCGCAATGGCAAACGCCCGCGACAAAGATCGCGGCAAAATGCCCATGATTTTCAGGAACGGCCATGCCGCCCAATACTCGATTTTCCGACGCATCAAGGGAAAGCGTCACTCTATCATGCGGACAGCTAGCCTCAGGAAGCAAAGCAACCAGATGGAAAAGCAACCTTTTCAGAAGGAAACTAAATCTGACCACTGACCACTGACCACTGACCACTGACCACTGACCACTGACCACTGACCACTGACCACTAACCACTGAATGCTGACTGCTATTCCCCAACCACCTCCGAATCATGCTGCTCAAACACCGCCACCAGCGCTTCCGGAGACCGTTCCTTCATCGCATGAATGTCCTGAATCAACCCATACACATTCGAAGTCATCACCAGCAGATAACGCACCAGCCCCGGCCCCGGATTCCAATACGTGTGCGCCGTCCCGCGCGGCACAAAAACCGCCGCCCCGGCAGAAGCTTCGACAGTCTCTTTCCCCACCCGCACACAGAGCCTGCCCTCAAGCACGTACCAAGCTTCGTCATCGTGACGGTGTAGATGAAGCGGCGCAATCCATCGCGGAGGCCCAGGCGGCCCGCCAGCATCCTTCCACTCGGCAACAACGAAATCATTCCCAACCGAGCCCAAAACGTTGCCAGCCAACGCTGGAGCGATCACGGAAGAGTTCATGGCGAAGTCTCCAAGGTGGATTCGTATTGAGGACAAAGTAGCAGAGCAAAAATCGACGCCGAAGACGTGGAAGCCCCGAAACCGAGAGCCGGCAGCCGAAAGCCGTTTTTACTTCGCCGCTTCCTGCGCCCACTTCGCCAATGAAGTCAGAAACGCATTCGCGCCTGCAGGAGGATCCACTTCCCCAGTCAGCGAAGCCTTCGACGTCACCATGTGCCCGTAAAAATCGCGCGTCGAATTCTTGTCCTGCTTGACCCTCGCCCCATTCAGACTCACGCCAGCGAATATTCCTCGCGCCCGCGAATAGGTAAGCACCTGCGCCCGCATCTTCCAATCGGTATTGCCCTCAGCATGCCGTCCCACCGGCCCGGCCGCCACAGACGCATCCGCACCCAGCGCAAACTGGCTCGACAACAGATGCTGCATGCCGTCATTGTTCATGACCAGCATGACGAGATCCACGGCCTGTCCGCCAATCTGGAATCCAAAGCTCCCGCCTTCGATCGCAAAGAAAGCCGGTGAACTCCATCCCTTCGGTGTGCGGCAACTTGCAATGCCGCGTCCATACTTCGCGCCAAACACGAATCCGCCCTTCAACATCGACGGCACTACCGCCACGCACTCTGCCTTGCTGAGAACCTCCGCCGGAATTCCCGAGTCCGGCGCTGACTGAATCTCGTTCAGCACATCGGCCGAAGCCTGCACCCGATCATCTGCCTTCGAGTCTTTCTTTGGTTCATCAACTGCGAAACCTGCCCCGCACAATACTGCGACGAGCACGAACAACATGATTTTTTTCATGGCCCTCACCACAAAATGAAACTGGGATTCTGTTTCCTTGGATTGTAAATGACCAAATCCAAGTTGCATGGCGAAGGATGCACAGAGGGGTTCGTCATGAGGCTTCGTATCAGGGCACGCCTTTAGGCGTGCCGCAGAAGCCTGCACAAAGGTAAGCGGCTTCAGCCGCCGGGTTGCTGACTCCAAGCTTATGTCTCGCTTTCGGAATACGTCTTGAGATGCTTCAATGTGAATCTGGGAAAGGGAAAGGCAGGACCAAAAAAAATGCGGGGCTGAAAGCAGTGACCCTAATCGCCACTCTCAACCCCGTCTCCCAGGTTCTGTGGTAGGTGAAGCGAGTATGCGGCAGGTGCTTTCTGGCAACAAGATTACGAAGGTAAGTGAACCGCGGTTACGCCCATTCGAGCCACGAGTAACAAGCTATGAGTCCCTGATTTCAGCTGCTTTGCCCTACCTCAGAAGACGCTCCAAGCGGTTTGCCCGGAGCCCATAGCTCGCAACTCGCGGCTCGAATCTACTTCGTCGTCACCAGCGAATGCGTAATCGCGTGCACCGAAAGCGCAATGCGGTTCTGCACGCCCACTTTGCGCATCAACTTCGCGACGTGCGCTTTCACCGTGCGCTCTTCAATTCCCAACTGTGATCCAATCTCTTTATTCGAGCGTCCCGCGACCAGCATCTCCAGCACTTCCTTCTCTCGATCGGTAAACGTCACTCGGCCTGCGGGAAAGATCCTTCCCGGAGCAGACGATACCCGCTCGATGAACATCGACAGCACGCGCCGCGGAGCCCATACCGATCCCTGATGCACCACACGAATCGCCTGCGCGAACTCGGCCGGTGTTGCCGCCTCGTCCACGTATCCCTTCGCCCCAGAAGCAATCGCCTTCAGAATGGTTTCTTCATCAATCCCCGATCCCGTTACGATGATCCGCAGATCCGGACGAGTCGCCTTCAGGCTGGCCATCACATCGAACAGGTTCTGCCCCGAACGGTTCCCCAACAGGATAAGATCGATGCCTTGCAATGTGCTGATCTCCGGCAGCGCCGCCGAGACGAGTTCGAATTCGGGCTCAGCATCGAACAACGCACGAAACCCGACAAAGCGCAGAGGATCGCTTTCTACAACCGCGATTTTGATGACTGGTTTTCTGGCGACTGCTGCTTTCATAGTTTTCCCTATGGGGCAGATTTCTTTTACTCAGCATAGTAATAAATCGCCACAATGCAAAGAGAAGGTGACCGAAGTGAAATTACGGGAGTAACATGATTTCGCGCAGATTTCAGAGTCACAACTGTGTTTGATCCTCGTAGGACGCGATTTTCTATGAAGCCTCTAAATGGCATGCAGCACCGTGGAAGAGCGGCCCTTCAAGGGCCGCGTGAAGCGCGTCCTAAACCGGGGCTTCAGCCCCGGTGGTCGTCTTTCTCCCCGGTCCATTCCACGCTAAATTGATAAAACGAACTAAAATCGTTGAAGGCTTTTTCGGAGAACGAATGAAAACTCCTGCTCTCATTTTTTCCTTGTTCCTCACCATTGCCATACCCGTAGCCGCCCAACTCCCCGCCGACTATTCCCGGCCCGAGCAGAACGCGCCAGGCACTCCGCCGTCGACTTACACCCCGAAATACAAGGGCGATCCCGCGCACTCCGACTCCGAGTTTGCCGCGCTCGCCTATATGCGTGTTGTCATCCGCGCCGAGAAGGCATTCAACAAGCAATACGGTCACTATGCCACCTCGCTCGGCGAGCTCGTCCATTCCGGAAACTTCACCAAGCGCATGGTCGATCCCAACCGCGGAGATTACACGGCGAGCTATAAGGGAAAGAAGGACAGCTACACTCTCACGATGACACCGAGGACTCCCGACGCAGATCACCGCTACTTCTATGCCGATGACGACGGCAAAATCCGCGCGGAAGAAGGCAAGCCGGCAGACGCCAATTCGCCGATCGCAAAGTAGGCGAAACCAAATGCCCCATCCTTGTCGCGCATTTTGCGACCGGATGGGGATTTTGATTTCTCGACGCGATTCAACAAAGCATGACGCAAGTAATGTCGCCTCCAGTAGGCCGGGCCGTAATCTAGGTGCATGTCGGCCTTTCGCGGCACTTCGAAGTTATTTAGGATCGCGGCCTGTATAGCCGCCTTATCCGCAGCTGCCATGAGTCCGTATGCCTCGGCTCAGGACAACCGCGTCCGCAATCTATTCAGCGGGGATTCAGCGCTGCGCGGTGCCACGAAAAACGAACTCCTGAATCATCCCGATCCCGCCCTGCTGCCCGCGTTGCTCGAAGCCTTACCGTCCTCAACTGGCAGCAATCACGACGATCTCCTGGAAGTCCTCGCGAAGTATGAAGACTCAGACAAGATTCCCGTTTACATCGCCATCGCCAAAGACAGCAAGTTCAAGACTTGGCCGCAGGAACTCGGCGACCAATTGGCCAAACTCGGCGCTCCTGCGGCCCAAGCCCTGCTCGACGGCTGCGCGGGGGAGGGCGAAAGCTACGCCACTTGGGCCGGAATTACGATCGGCTGGATGCACGACACAGGCACTCGTTTTCTGATCGATGCCGTCGAAAGCACGGATGAATGCAAACACCAGGTTGGAGACATTGGCCTGAACGACCAATTCGGCGATGCCGATAGAAACAGCGAATCGCGAGCTGACATCGAGCTCGCGGTAAATGCCGTCATCGATCCCGATGAGCGAATCCGCGACGCCGCGCGCAAATGGTTCGATTCGTGGAAGGGCAAAGAGAATCAGATCGATTTCTCCGGCATTGTCGAAGCGTTGATCGGCGCATATCAGGCGAATGCTCCGCCGGAAACAATGCTCAAAATCGCCCAGATGCTCTCCGATTTTGAGCGCCCGCGCGTGACGCGCTTTATGCGAGCTGCGGTGAACTCGCCCAACCCAGATATCCAGCAGGTAGCCCATAACTACCTGGATCAATTCCCGCCGCCGGTAAAGCCTCGGCCGGTGGGAGCGAAGAAACTCAAGACACCCGAAGCGAAAATCGAATACCTGAGCCAGTTAAGCACGTCTACCCAGAACGTGAACTCGAAGGTAGTGCCCTTTCTGCAAGATCCGGACGCCAAGGTGCGCGCGAAAGCCACAGAGGTTCTCGGCGACATCAACGCCTATACGACCGATCCAAGGGAAGAACGCGAAACCGACCCGGAAACAGCTTTGCCCGTTCTCCGCATCGCCTTGAAAGATTCTTCCCCCGAAGTACGCGCTGCCGCCATCGACTCGATCGACAAGATCCGTTCTAATGATGACGCAACCCTGCTGGTTGAGGCACTGCACGATGCGGAACCTTCGGTCGTGCTCGCCGCCGCGAAAGCCCTCGCCGACCTTCCGGACGCCTCGGCGACATCCGTTCTGACTGAGATTTATCAGAATCAAAAGTATTCGCCTGAACTTCGAGATCAGGCATTGTCGACGCTGGCTACGCTCTGCGATCCCTCAAGCACGCCCATTTTCGTCCACACTCTCGAAACACCGCAGGGAGTCTCTTCGACCGCGGCACAAGGTCTGGTTTGTACTCTCGAAAAACAGCCAGACCCTTCTGTCTTCCAGCCGATCCTCGACGCCGAGGAGCACACTCTGGACTTAGGAGTGCGCGAGGACCTGATTCGCGCGTTGGGTGACACAAAAAATCCGGCAGCGCTGCCCGTCCTTGAAAGACTCGTGAATTCTCATCATCCGACCCTGGCTCCGTCCGCTGCAGCGGCTTTGGGTTCTCTGGGAGATCGCCGGGCGCTCCCCATTCTGGCCGAGCTACTGCGCGACTCCAATCACAACATGCGAGTGTCGGCGGCATCGTCGTTCAGCAAGTTCTCCGATTTCACCGCTCCCCCAGAATTGATCGCTGCTCTATTTGATCCGGATGCGGGAATGGCCATCAATGCCACCAAGGCAGTAACCAATTCTCACGATCCCAAAGCACTCGATGCTGTGATTGCAAAACTTCCCGACTCCATGGCTATCTACGTTTTGGGGAAATCACACGACGCACGAGCCTTCACTGCTCTCCTCGCCGTTCTGCAGAATCCCGCGAACGAAACCAACCGACGCGGAGCCGCGGCATCAGCCCTTGGGGAGCTGGGAGACTTGCGCGCAATCGATCCTTTGATCGCGGCCCTCAGTGAGGACAATTTCGCCATCACGCAAAGTTCCGTCTCCGCCTTAGCCGCACTGAAAGACAAGCGCGCCATTGAACCGCTGCGGCGGACCCGAGCACGCTGGGGCAGCGGACAACGTCAGAACGCGCAGTCTGTCATGGTAAACATCGATATGGCTCTCGGCACACTTGGAGCTACGACAGCGCCGGTTATCGGCTCGCAGCAATAGGCTGGCAAGGCACCCGTGGGGGCGGCAGAATGTGTTAGCCCACCGCTTAAGCGCTGGGTAGATCGAGAAAAAATGGAGAGTCGCGGAGGGACCACACAAGTCCCCCGCGCACTCGTTAAGCAGCACCGCCGGACAATCTCAGACTAACGATGACCTCCCACGCCGCCGCTGTGGAATCCGCCACCGTGGAACCCCCCGCCTGAGAATCCGCCAGTGCGCATTTCTCCGCCACGAAACCCTCCCATTCCATTCGACTCCCCACGCATGGCCGTCATAGCATTATTGTTGAACCCGTGTCCAATCGCCATCGGGCGAGCTCCGTCAAAATGATGGAACCCGCCGATTACGACAGGTGCGCTCGACACCACCAGCGGCGAGTAAAATCCCCACCCAAACGGGCTATAGAAAAATCCGTTGCCTGGCAGGAACGTGAACCCGGCAAACCACGGATTCCAATACCATCCCGGACCCCACCAGCCCGGGCCATACCATCCGTTCGCGAAGTACAACTGCGCCGTGGCCACATTGGCTTCCGACAAATACTGGGACCGCAAACTGCTCCATCGGTACAAATCATCGCCCTGTGTGACCGCTTTCTTGTTGAACTCCGTTGCTTTGACGTCCGCACTGTCCGCATTGTTCAACGCCAGTTCGCGATTCTTTTTCAGCGTTGTCTCGTGATCGCTCGCTGCCACCACGGCCTTTCCATCGAACACGCGGACCGCGTGGTCCGCTGCGTCAAAGTCGTACAAACCAGTCTTCACAATACGCGTATCGGCGCCCGGTTGGCTGATGCGTAAGTTGTTCTCCTTATACAGCTGATCTACCTCGAGCATAGCCTCGCCACTATTTACCATCACTTCGGTATTTGTCAGCGAGTTCGAAACCATCTTGGCCGAGCTGTTGCTGCCGAGCCGCAGATACACTCCCGGCGTCAACAGAATTTCCGCCTTTCCATTCTTGGTTTCGAGAACCTGCCCGTTTCCTAACTGGGCCTCGCCAATCGCTTTTGAGTCGAGCGCCTGATCTCCAATCGACGCCTGACCCTCCACATAGTTGAGCGTACCCGGCACCGCCTGTCTGTTGTCCGTATCACTCCACGCGGGCACAGACAGAAGCGCTGCCAGAAAACATGCTCCGGCAACCGTTTCCCATCTAGCCAGCCTCATAAATCCACCCTCCTGAACTACAAGACACTCAGTTAATTCGATGAGCTACGGAGAGGCTACGATGCAGGCTAACCGATTGATACTAGTAGATTTAGCGTACTTACAGCAAAGATCTCAGTAGAGGGTCCGACAAAGTAAATGCGAGAGGAAGAACCAAGGAATGTCGTAGCTCGCAGCTCCGAGCTAGAAGCTAGCAGCTAGTAGCTAGAAGCTGCATCTTGCGAGCCAGTCACCTGCAGCTGCACACTCTTCCGCTCACCTTCTGACACATGCAACGAACGTCCCTGCCCTTCGAAGCTCTTGAGAAACTCCGGATTGAAATACGCCTCGCCTTCCACGCTCTCCCACGCGAAGAGCGCGTAATCGCCCGGACGCAATCCTCGCAGATTGAATCTCCCGGTCTGATCGCTGACAGTCTTTCCAAAGCGATCCACTCTCCCGCGCATGCGCGCTTCTGGCACGGCCACTACGATCGCATTCGAAACCGGCTCACCCTTGTCGTTGACCACGACGCCTTCGGCCACGCCACCGTTTGCACTCGCCACCAGATCGAGCACGACATCGCCGCCATTGATCGAGACCCCGGAATCATTCACATCCCGCCCGCCGCTTAGCACCGACTTCATGAACCATTCGCCGCTCGTAAGTCCATCACCCACAATCTGCACGTAATAGTTTCCAGCCGGAACATCGGTCCACTGAAAACTGCCATCAGCCGCAACGTGGGTAACGTTAGAAAAGTTCTCGCGGAAGACAGGTGCGCTTTCGTTCTCTTCGGCAGCATCGACCATCTGCAGGGTTAGAAAGATTCGCTCCGGATCAATCCTCACCGGATTCTTACTCTCAAAGCGCAGATGCCCGTGCACGCTCGCTCCGGGCTGCGGCGACAATCGCAGCCCATCGACATTCGTCGATCCCACCTGCAATGCTTGCCGCGCGGTCATCGGCACCGCCGACCCCTCCACCGACGCAAGAATTGTGTAATTTCCCGGAGACACATCCCGAATCACAAAACTGCCGTCCTTGTGCATCTCCGCGCCATTCAGCACCATGCTGAAATCGCGCGACTGCAGCATGATCGACGCGGTCGCGCGCGCCGGAACATTCACCACCGAACCACGAACGGTAACGCTCGGATGCGGCACAAGCGAAAAGTCGGCGGGAAAATCGTCGCCGGCATGCAACTGGATTGGCGACGCCTGGCCGCGGTCGGTGGTCCCGGGATAATAGGTAGTCTGATAAGTTGGTGGCGCAGGTTTTTCGGGTGCAGTTGCCTCTCGCGCACCCGCTCCTCCCGATTCAATCAGTGTCTTGAAGTCCGGCGGCGGACTTACCGAAAGATAGATGTTGCCTGACGGAAGATTCGCAATCCTGTATTCGCCTAGATCGTTAGTGCGCTCCGCGCCGGCTTGCTCCCAATGATTGTGGCCGGCCACAAACGTCTGTCGCAGCGCCGTCACCTCCACATTGGCCAGCGGATCCCCGTCTTCATCCGTCACGCGCCCCCGGATCACCGCCGCCGCCAGCAGCCGAAGGTGAATATCGTTCACTTCCTGACCGGCCGTCAGCGTAAGAATGCGTCCTTCGGTGCGTCCTCGCTGCTTGTCGGTATCAAGCAAGCCAGTTCGCTCAGTAAACAGATGGTAGCGTCCGGGAACAATGTTCTCGATGCGAAACGCTCCGTCGGGCCCAGTGACTGCTGTGTAGTTTCCCGCCTCCGACTGATTCTCGGCGATCAACTCGATCAGCGCTTTCTTCACCGGCTGGCCATCCGGATCGCGCGTGACGATTCCCTCAATCAAAGCCGGCTTCGGACCAGTCTGCGCACCCACACTGGCACTCAGCAGAATCAAGATCAGGAATCGGGAGACTAAATTCATGCGTTCAGTCAGGTAGGCTGGCGCCTATAGATCATTCTAGCGATGACTTCAGGATGCTTCCAACACAGTCGGTTCCTCTGTGCTCTCTGCGGCCGTTCTCAGCGAACTCAGCGGTAAAAAACCACGCTCGCCACAGAGAATCCAGAAGACATTTTGATCGTATTGCGAACTGAGAAAGTTTCTGCACAACTGCCGAATTTAGTGGAAAAATCGAGGGAACTCATTCCCTAGTTGCATCCATTGGAATCTTCGACTTAGCGGGAAATCCTTCCCCCATCCGATTCCTTCCCACCTCCGGCATAATGGACCCAGCAATTGATCAACCAAGACTGTTTGTAAGAAACTCCGGGGCCCACGGACTACCTGACTGTGAGCGCAATTGAGACCATCCCGGCCCGGGCGTCCACTCCAGACGATCTCTACCAGGAAGCCGCCCAGACCTACGGCGCCGCCTTGGAGCGCCTCGCCCGCGCCTACGAGGGCGACCCCGACATCCGCCGCGACCTCGTGCAGGAGATCCACATCGCACTCTGGCGCAGCTTCAAGACCTTCGACGGACGCTGCTCGACTCGCACCTGGATCTACCGCGTCGCCCATAACGTCGGCGCTTCGCACGTGGTGCGCCAAAGCCGCACGCGCATGCAGTCCCTGGTCGATCTTGAAGAACTCGAAAATCTCCCGCATTCGAACACCGATCCCGACCGCACTCACACGCTCGACCGCCTGCTGAAGCTGATTCAAAAGCTCAAGCCGCTCGATCGCCACGTGATCCTGTCCTATCTCGAAGGACTCGACGCCGCCGCGATCGGCGAAATCACTGGTCTCTCTGCCTCAAACGTCGCCACTAAAATTCATCGCATCAAAAATTTGCTGGCTCGCTGGTTTCAGCAAGGAGGGAAAAACGATGAATGAATCACCCAACAGCTCCGTGCTAGAAATTTGGCAAAGACAGCCCGTCGAGGTCACCAAAATGTCGCTTACCGAAATTCGCCGTCGCGCCGACAAACTCGAACACCGCGTCTGGTGGAGAAATGCCCGCGAATACGCTGCGTCACTGGGCGCCCTGGTCATGCTGGCGTACTCTTTCGCCACCACTCATGACGTCCTATCCCGCGTTGCATTCGGCCTGTTTTTCGCGGGCCTGATCTGGATCGTGGCCCAGCTCCACCGCAAGGGCTCGGCAAAGAGCATGCCTACAGGTGTGGACACCGTCACCAGCCTGCGTTTCTATCGCGTGGAATTGGAGCGTCAGCGTGAACTGGTGACCACTGTCTGGTCGTGGTACCTGGCTCCTCTGGTCCCAGGATTCATCGTGTACACAATTGGGCACGCGATCCGAATCCCGCATCTGGCAGCTTGGGCGGGACTAGCATTGCTGGATGCAATGGTGGCGCTGGCGTTCTTCGTCATCTGGAAACTTAACATGCGCACCGCCCGCTGCCTCGACCGCATGATCCACGAGCTCAACGGGACGAAATGAAATGCAAGAACCTTTACGCCACGGATTTGCACGGATTGCCACGGACCACCGAATTGGCGGTGATTGCATAAGCTCGGCCCGCAGCCGCCATGAAATGCATGATTCTCAGACGGGGCAAACGACCACGCGGCTGCCCAAGGACTACGGCGATGGAACGCCTTGCACGCACGTCCGCAAATCGGATGACACGTCCGCAGATCGATTACAACTCGTCCCGCAAGGGACGACTGACAATAGCCCGGCGCTTCCAGCGCCGGGTAAGCCGAGACAATGAGGGCACGCGTCCCGGAGGGACGCCTGAACCCTCTCTCGGACACCGCGCGAACTGGGCCATTCCGTGGCTTTTGTTCTCCAAAGACCACCGCCCCGTGCCCACCGTGGAAGAGCGGCCCTTTTAGGGCCGCGTAAGAGCAATCGAAAATGAATGGGCTTTAGCCCCCAGCGTTAACATCGCAGCGGCGCCGCGCCGTGTTCAAAAGTGCCGCGCGACTTCAGACGCATATCTCCTGCCAACCGTCTCATGATTTTCGCTGAGCCAATCGCTGAGCCGGATATCTCCTGCTGCAGGGCCATCCGGAGCCAGCAAGTTCCCCATCAGCCCCTCATACTCTTCCCACGTCAGAACGACGTCACCCACGAACCACCCAGTCATAAGCGTCGCCAGATACGCAACCGTCGCCGGCAGATGAATCAACTTCACCGAACGTCCGATCTTGCTTGCGATGAGCCGCACCAAGGCTTCGAAGGTGAAGGTCTCCGGCCCAACCGCGTCAACCAAGGTATTGCTCGGCCGATCCACGCAGTCGACGATCAACCGCGCCATATCTTCGACATAAATCGGACGCACGCCGTATCGCCCGTATCGAGGTATGCCGAACACAGGAAAACGACGGATGAACCATGCGATGTTGTTAATAAGAATGTCTTCCGCGCCAAAGATCACCGTCGGCCGCAAGATCGCGTAAGAAAGTCCCGAGTCGATCACCGCCCTCTCCATGTGCGCCTTGCCCTGTAATAACTAAGAGGAGATTCGGCGGACGGATTCGCGATGCTGACGTGCACGATGCGCTTCACCCCAGCGTCGCGTGCCGCCGCGATGAGAGTCTTCGTGTTTGCGACCGCCCTCTCGAAGGTAGCCTCCCCGCGCGGAAAACGAACCCAATAAGTATTGATAAGCGTCGATGTACCACGAAGGGCTTCCCTAAGCAGTTCCGGGCGGTCAAAGTTGTAAGGGAACGCTTCCACTCCGTCCCCGAAGGGATTTTCGCGCCGAAGATGGTTGGTAAGCATGCGGATGCGATATCCACGATCCAGCAACATACGTGTGGCGTACTTGCCCGTATAGCTGAAAGCCCCGGTGATTGTGACTGCGCCGGAGACCGTCTCCCCTTCCATAAAGGTCCTTATGCACCTGCTGTCTCTACCAGTTCCAACACCGCCTTGCGCAAAGGCTTCATCAGTGGCAGGCCGGAAATCCGCAGCAAGCCAGTGAGCAGTCCCAGGCTCTTGTCCAGCAGCTTGCGCGTCCGCTCCTGTCTCGGCGATCGGTCATATAGCCAGAACATAATCAGCGCCATCTGGTAGAGCCAGAGCAGATACGGCAGCTGCGACCGCAGATCGGCAGGCACTTTGCTGTCGCTCCCCTCAATCGCCATGTTCATGTGCTCGACGGCCCCTTCGCGCATCTGCCGGGACTCTTCACTGAAAGGAGAAAGCGGATCGGCGCTGTCCGGCGCGTGCCGGAACAGCGCGGCGCAAAACTTGCGATTCGGTTCCAGCAGTTCGAGACGCAGTTCGACAACGCAGCGAATCCGGTCTCCCAGCTTCTTCTTTCCTTCCAACGCGTCAAAGACGAGCGGGGCACTGGACTCCTGCATCTCGCGATAGAACTCAAGCACGATCGCGTCTTTGGACGAAAAGTAGTAATAGGCGCCGCCGAGCGCAACACCTGCCTTGGCGGCGATGTCGCGCATCGTAGTCTCTTCGAATCCCTTCTCGCGAAAGAGTTCCATCGCCGCTTCGTAGATCTTTCGACGTGTATCTTCCGCGCGGCGCGTGGTTCGAGCCTTGAGAGTTGTGTTCATTGCAGATAATCTCGCACGGTCGAAATCGACGCACTCGCCGCAGGCAGCGCACAAGGCTCAAGCTCGACCTTACGTAGCTCGCCGGCGATCGCTTCCGTGTTTTCGGAATCCAGCATGCTCGAGAGCCAATGACGATTCTTGGACAGTGCCGCGAACGCCTGCCTCGCCAGCGGCATCAACAGCGGATGCGTCAGCCGACTTGCCCAATCGTGGTACTCAACCATGGCGTACATCACCATGATCCAGGCGCGGTCGTTCAGGTAGACCGCACCCTCGTCGCTGATCACGGCAAGATCTTCTTTCGTGGCGATGCGCTCCAGCTCGGGGAATAGCAACCGTGCCTTCTCCGATCCCTGCTCCAGGACGGCGATGGCAATCCAGGAGCGCTGCACCAGGATCCAATTCTTCAGACGGCAACACAGTTCGCATTTCGGATCGTAGAGAACGTAGAGCTTTTGCATAAGATTCCTCCTTTCGTTGGGCTTCGGGCTCTTGGCTTCGGGCCTCGCCTGTGTGCGCCATACGGCTTCTATTGGGCCTAACCAGTAGCTCCTGAAGCCTAAAGCCCGAAGCCGAGAGCCGAGAACCGGAAGCCCATTTTCACTGCGCAACATTCAGCATCGCGTTCGGCGCCACCGGAGGACTCGGCATCACCGGCGGACGGCTCCCCCGTGCACTGCGCCGGATCCGCGAGAAAACGTAGAGATTGAAGAAGTGCATCCCGCCAAGAATCAGCAGGACCATGCCCACCTTGTCACTAAGCAGCTCAATCGCCGCCCGTGACGTGTTGATGACGTCGGCCGTCTTCAAAGCAAGTGAGACAAAGCCAATATTGATCAGGTAAAAGCCGACCACCAGCAGATGGTTCACCGAGTCCGCCAGTTCCCTATTGCCATGGAACGCATCGATCAGGAAAATAGCGCCTCGCTTGTGCAGCGTACGAGCCACCCAGATCGTGAGGTTGACGCTGATGAAGATGTAAGCCAGGTACGTCGCGACAATGATGTTGTTGGCAGTGTTCATAGGCCCCCTTTTTTACATGTTGAACATGTTCAAAATGTAACACCCCAACATCCAAGGAATCAAGGGAAATCTGAACGCGTTCAAACTGCCCTATTCTCGGAGAATGTAGCACCTCAATGCCTGTCATCCTGATGGCCTGCGCTCTTTGCAGGCCGGAGGACCTATGCAACCCCTGTCGGCGCAATCTCTGCAAGCCGAGTTGCATGGGTTAGCCTGGGGTGAACGCCGCATCACCGATGGAGAAGACGACAGAACTTGGGCTCAGATTTTCGGTTCTAAAAGATCCGAACTGGAAACAGCATCTGTCGGATGCGGTTGCGAAGTCGGAGCAGTGAAATTCCTCGCCTTCTACGGACCTAGCAGCCCATAGATATCCAACTCCGACCCGGTCGGAACAAACACCTTCCCATTCGCAATGGTCGGACTGGTGAACTTAAGCGCGAGCCCGGCCTGATCGCGGCTTCCGGCCTGCGCGCTGTTGTAAAGCTCGTCAGCGAGGTTTGTGGCGTCGTAAGCATGCAACACCGCCGGCCCGCTCGTACTCGGGTTGGTATTCACGTACGCGCTGTTGTCGATCTCCCAGATGATCCCATTCGTGTTGCCATTCGCCGAAAGCGACGGAGTCGCGCCGTGTTGTCCGAAAACAGTAGCTCCGGTCGATACAGCGTTCGACGAGAGTTGCTGGCCGGCGGTCCCGCTCGCTTTCCAACTGAAGGCTCGCAGCACGGCTCCATTGCTGTGGAAATAAACCAGGCCGTTCCAATAGACGGGCGTGCAGAAAATATTGTCGAGCTGCGATGTGCCGATATGAACCGTCTGCAGCACATTGTTCGACTGGTTGTTGTAACCGCCCATGCTGTCGCGGTTAATCACGAAGATGTTTCCGTCCTTGCCGCCGCCGAGCAGTTCGTGCGGATACGTCGCAGATCCGGGAACGAGAACGTTGCCGCCGCTCCCGAGATCCGCGTCGTTGGTAGCAAGGAACACATTGTCATCCGGAGCAAAGTAGTCGATCACCGACAAGTTCGTCGGATCCATGCGCAAGACGAATCGTTGTAGCCGGTCATCGATGTGGAGTATATCCATTGCTGGTCGCCGGCATCGGTGCCATTCATGACATAGATGTTCCCATTTGCATCGTCGATCGCGGGCGCCGCACCGCTTCCCCAGAAACCGCCGCCTCCCGCTCCGGGAGTAGCTTCAAAGACCGCGGTCTGCTGTAGCGTCGTCTTGTCATAGGCAAAGATCCAGCCATTCGGGCAACTGCCGATCGGTACATAAATCCAGTTGGTGAATGGATCGAGCACCAGTCCCATACGCTGATAGCAGCCGTTGCCAAGGTAGTCGCTGCCAACCGAGCCAGAGATCCCAACCGGGTTAAGCCGGTCCTTGCCCGTAGTGATATCGAGAGCATGCAGCCAGTATTCCGGTGTGGCGTTCTGCTGGTGAGTGACCACGTAGATGGTGTTACTGGTTACGTCGATCACGGGCGTGGAAAGGATTCGGACGACCGGCCACGGGCCGGCATCGTCGTAGGCGTTCTTGGGCGTTCCAAAGTTTGCTGTCCAGAATGTCGTTCCGCTGCTGGAGTTCGCATCGGCGTCAAAAGCATAGACAGTGTTGTTTTGCGTCGCCACGAAAACCACGTCGTGTACGGTGCCATTGATGTTCACCTGCGGCACATAAAGAGGTTGACCGTAGATCTGTCCGTCAACCGGATACGAGTGGACTTTTCCAAACTGCGTGGAATTAACATTCGAAGGCGTAAGCGTGACTTCCTGAAGATAAGCGCCATCGCGCGCATCGTCGTTGTGATAAGTAAGCACCGCCGACGTCGCGGCATTGATTACGGTTGCACTGCTGTTCACCACATCTGACGGATACGCAGCGCTAGCCGGCGTGATCGTATGAGCCCCGATCGCCTTCGGAGCCGTGTAGAGTCCATTGTTGCTGATGGTTCCTGCGGAGGTATTCCCGCCGGCAATCCCATCCACCGACCAGGTCACAGTGGTATCAGTCAGTCCCTGGATCGTTGCAGTGTATTGTTGTGTCCCACCGGGAGATAGGTTCGCAGAGTTCGGTGAAACTACAAAAGAAAAGATAGTGAGCGGGGCGCTAGCTGAACCGCTGCTACCGGCACTTGCTACGACAGTATGACTTCCGGGCCGCGAAGGTGCCGTGTAGAGGCCACTGCTTGAGACTGTGCCAACTGTGGAGTTGCCTCCCGTGACGCCGTCGACCGACCACGTGATCGTCGGGTTCGTTACTCCTTGCACAGTTGCCGTGAACTGCTGCGTGGTGCCGGTAATTAGTGTCACGGCAGAAGGCGAAATCGCGACCGCACCGTTCACCGTGACTGACGCGTTAACGCTCACCGCCGTGTCAGCCGCGCTTGTGGCCGCAACCGTGTGATTTCCGTTTTGTCCGGGAGCCGTGTACAGCCCCGTGGCACTGATGGTGCCGATGGTCGTGTTGCCTCCAGCAACGCCGTCCACTGACCAAGTCACGCCGGTATTCGTCAATCCTTGAATCGTCGCGCTGAATTGTTGAGTACCGCCTTGCGCGAGCAATGCGCTGCCGGGAGAGATCCCGAACGTGAAGACCGCTACCTGAGCGGTGGAATTGTCAGCGGCATTGATCCCGCTCGCAGCCGTAATCGTGTGATTTCCCGGCTGCGAGGGCGCAGTGTAAAGTCCGGCACTGCTGATCGTTCCAACCGTGGCATTGCCACCGCCTACACCGTCAACCGACCAAGTTACTTTTGAACTCGTTTGCCCGCCGACGGTAGCCTGGAATTGTTGCGTCGCGCCAGCCACCACGTTCGCGCTGCCAGGTGTTATTGCGACGTTTCCTTGGACCGTAACCGCTGCGCTCGCACTCTTTGTAGTGTCAGCCACACTGGTTGCGGTGACAGTGTGAGTGCCCGGCTGCTGTGGTGCGGTGTAGAGGCCAGCGCTCGAAATTGTTCCATGCTGCGGATCGCCGCCACTGACGCTGTCGACATTCCAGGTAGCGGCGGTATTGTCAGATCCGGTTACGGTTGCAGTGAATTGCTGCGTCTGACCGGGAATAACCGTCGCGGTCGCCTGATTCAACTTGATGCTAACTTGCGATGAGCCTGAGGTACTCGATTTGGCTCCGCCGCAACTGGCGATTGGAAGAACGAAAGAAAGAACAAGGATCCGCTTTGCAAACGAGGAATCAGTAATTTCCATACCGAGACTGGCGCTCCCCCAGGTGCGCCACAATAGATGTCGTTTTCCTCCGGAGGGTTGTTGTCCTAACGCGCTGCCCGGGCGGTTTCTGGCGCTGGATGCAGGTCTTCGCACCAACGCCGGTGTCCAGCACTGCTCGGCTTAGTGTGACCCAAGTTTTTGTGTGCCAGTGCAGAATGGTGTCATGCTGAGCGGAGCTGGAGTGCAGCGAAGCGGAACTCGGGCGGAGTCGAAGCATCCCTGCCTGAGAAAAACTGTTGTGGGAACACCGGCTACCTCGCCGTATCAACCACAGCGACTTTGTTCACTCCACTGCAAGCCAGATATAGATGACCATCCGGCGTTGCGACCATGTTTCGCACCACACCTCCACCCGATGGAATCTGTGTTGTGCTGAACGCCTCGGATTTCGGGTCGAAGCGCACCAATGTGTTCGGCTTCACCCCGGATTCGCTGTACCACACGACTCCGTCCCTGGTAATGGCGATTCCGTAGGGTTCGGATCCCTCACCTCCCGGCGACGGCCACTCCTTTAACAGATTTCCGGCTCCCGGATCGAAGTGTCCGAGATATCCGCGCCCGAAATCGGTGTAGAACACCGTGCCATCCGGCGCAAGCGCGATGCGTCGCGGGCGCGCTTCACCATTCGGCAGCGTGTACTCGTGCACCGTCATCGTCTTCGGATCGATCGTCCCAAGTTTGTTCGTGCCGAATTCGCAGAAGAACGGATGATTGTTCGGCAACACTACGATGCCGTAAGGAACGGCATGCGCAGTCGTCACCTTGGCAAGCGTCATCGCCCCGCTCTTGGGATCAAGTCGTCCAATGTAGTTCGAGTCCTCATTGGTGAACCACAGAATGCCGTCGTGATCGAAGACGGGCGTGTGCGGATCGATCTCTTCCCCGCGCGCCGGACGATATTCGGCGATCGCACCGGACTTCGGATCAAGCTTGCCGACATACCCGCCAGAGATCGCAGTGAACCATATGTTTCCATCTTTGTCGGCGACCAACCCATGCGGACCGGAGTTGGGCGTCTTCAGCGGATACTCCTTGAATTCCCCGGTTTTCGGATCGAGACGTCCAAGCTTGTTCGCTCCCTGTCCGGTGTACCAGAGCGATCCATCAGGAGCGAGCGCCGGATCATGCGGTCGCGACTTCGGCGTCGGAACGTCATATTCCTTGATCTGCACGCTCAGAGTTGTGAGCGCGGTAGATGCAGCAACCAGAGTTGCCAGCGTAAGGGAGGCCAACTTGAAAGACATGGGGATCCTCCGTCTTGCCCGGAAATTTTGGGGAATTGTAGTCCGAAAGGCCGGAAGTCGCCATCGGGAAATCCTTGGTTGAGTGGAGACGGACACTGCTTGTGTAGGGACGGACGCATTTCGTCCGTCCCGCCGACGCGAAGCGAGGCGTGTCAGCCGCCAGCAGCCTCCTCAAACCCGCCACCAGAGCCGAAACTCACGCCGTAGTGCATAATGTTGCCCTGGTTCCACCAGAAATTGGTTCTGCCGCGACGCCGAGCCAACATCCATCACAGAGGGGGTTTTGTAATGCTGCAAGATCAAGCCGACAACTTCTCATTGGCGCGGCGCACAACCGTGGTTCTCTGTTCTTTCCTGCTTTTCTTTCTTACCGTCCTATCCCAACCGGCGCACTCTCAAACCTACAAGGTCATCTACAACTTCACAGGTCAAGGCAGTGATGGCGCGACTCCTTACGGAGGCCCAACTCTGGATAATCTCGGCAATCTTTATGGCACGACGAATCTCGGGGGCACCTTCGGTTCGGGAAGTGTGTACCGCCTCTCACCCAATGGCTCGTCCTGGAAATACACCTCGTTGTACAGCTTCAGAGGTGTGACAGACGGTGCCGGCCCTGGTTACGGCACCTTGGCTATCGGAGCGAATCGCGCCCTTTTTGGAACCACCGAGAGCGGCGGAAACTTCGGCACTGCCTTCGCCATCTGCGCCTGCCCGGGCAGGGAGATCCAGATCCACAGCTTTGGCAGCGCCACTGACGGTGCTGAGCCCATGAGCGGCATCGTCCTCGACTCAGCAGGCAATTTCTACGGAGCCACGCTCCTGGGAGGCGCGAACGGAAACGGCAGTGTCTATGAAGCCAAGCGTTCCGGCAACACTTGGACCGAGAGCGTGATCTACAGCTTCACAAGCGGCAGTGATGCCATCAATCCGGTCGCCACCGTGAGCCTCGATGCGCAAGGCAATCTTTACGGCACCGCTCCAGCCGGCGGCGCCTTCGGAAACGGCGCAGTCTATAAGCTTGCGCGCTCGAGTTCCGGTTGGACCGAGAGCGTTCTTTACAGCTTCCAGGGCGGAAACGACGGTGCGAATCCCGTCGGCGGCGTGATCCTGGACAAGGCCGGCAATCTCT
>DATFQQ010000280.1:0-4250 GCA_035264195.1 Candidatus Sulfotelmatobacter sp.
TTCGCTCCCAGGAACTCCTCTTGACAGGACTCCGTTATGAGATCGATAGTCGCTTGAGAGAGGCAGCTTGCGCCTCCTTGTATGTGCAGGCGGTAAGCTGCTCCCATTTGCGCTTGCCGCCGAGGGTGTAGCGCAAACAGAAGGTGACGCTGGCTGGATAAATCGCTCTGGGCGATGCGGGTTTGTATTGACGGGTGCCGCTTTCGCGGATGTAGATGGCGACTTTCATCGGTATAGCCTCCAGTGGCTAATACCGAGTCAGTGGGAAATTTCCGAATCTAGCGGTAGCCGGTGGCGGTAACCGCAAGAAAATCTGCTCTAAGTCCTGTCGAATCAAACTGGCGGAGAGGGAGGGATTCGAACCCCCGATACCCTTTCAGGTATGCCGGTTTTCAAGACCGGTGTATTCAACCGCTCTACCACCTCTCCGGCTGTGTTGTCGCCTCGCGATCGCGAGCAGCAGAGGACTGCGAAATGGGTCGACTGCCGTAGCTTTAGTTTACATGAGGGATTTCCGACTGTGCTCCGCCGTGTCCCTGTGGTCATGTTGGACGAACGCGGCCGTGCCAACCGATGCAATCAATGTCCTGCCACGAGCCCGAATGCCCGCGAGTGGAACTCCATCACTTCTTCAAAGTGAGATAAGAAGTAGGTGATACTGTGATCTCCCGGATAGGGATGATACTCGTGCTTCACATGGGCTTTCAGGAATTCCTCGTGTAACGCCCCGGCTCCCTTTTCGAAGCCGTAGTTGTCATTCTGCCCGCAATTGAAATAGATGGATTGCCTTCGCAGGGCCAACGCATTCTTCTTCCCGAGAAGCAGGGGGTCATTCCCTTTCCAATGCCGCACGTCGATCGGCCTGCCGAAGACTGGGCCTAAAACGCTCAGCAGCGGTGCACCAGATTGTGACGCTGCATTCAACTGCTGTGGAGACTCTGTAATCAAGGCCGCACTCTGTGCGCTTACTGCCGAGAAAAGCTCTGGATGCGCAAATCCGAATCGCAGCGCGCCGTAGCCTCCCATCGAAATTCCGCTGATGGCGCGGTCGGCGCGTCCGCCGTGGAAGCGATATTTGCTTTCGATTTGCGGCATGAACTCCTGCAAAAAGAAGTCGCTGTAGCGCACCGAACCATCGGAAGAATTGATGTAGAAACTTCTCCTTCCTTCCGGAGCCACGATCAAAAAGTCGCCCATCTTGTGCTGTTGGCGCAAATCATCCAAAAGAGTCCAGCCGCCGCTGTTGAACAGAGTTTGTTCGTTGTCGCCCAGCCCGTGCAGAAAATACAAGATGGGATAACGCCGTGCAGGATGTTCCCTGGCACCTGCGTCGTAGCCGGACGGAGTGTAAACGCAGTATCGAACGGAGCGTTTCAGAATCTTGCTATCGAGTGCGCTGCAATCGATTCGGCTCTGGCTAGCTGCAGGGAGTACGGCAAGAAAGAAACACAACGAGATCCAACGGAGCCATCGATAGGGGGTCATGAAGTCTATTCGTAACGCAGAGCTTGCACAGGATCGAGCCGGGCAGCCCGACCCGCCGGATAGAGTCCTGACACCAGGCTGACGACGAATGCAAATCCAATCCCAAAGCCAACCAGCCACCACGGCACGGCCCAAAAATGCTCGGGTGGCAACGACTGCCGTTTTAGGTAAATGTTCGTACCGAAGTTGATGAGTTGCCCAATCGCCCAACCTAGCACCACTCCTAACATCCCGCCGAGAATTCCCATCGCGCCTGCTTCCGCGAAGAACAGTTTCTTCACGTCGGCGTCGCTGGCCCCTATCGCTTTCATGATTCCGATTTCGCGGCGCCGTTCCAGAATCGCCATCACGAGCGTGTTGACAATCCCAATGGAGGCGACCATCAACGCCAGACTGCCGAAGATTCCCAAAAACGCGTATAGCACCCCAAAGAACTGACGAAGGCCGCGGCTTGCATCCGCGATCGAAAAAGTCGTGAAGCCCATCTTCTTGATCGCGTCCTCGACCACTTGAATCTGTGCGGGATTCTTCACGCGCACGCTGATTGAGGAATAGACGGGCTGATCGTTGTCCCGCGATAGCTCTCGTAGGTCGGTTGGCTGCATCACATGCAGGTTCTCGGCAAGTTTCAGCGGCAAGAACACCTTCGCCCGGGTAGGCCCACGCATGCTCTCCGGATCAAGATCCGAAACGCCCATGATTTTCAGCTTCTGCTCACGCGAAACAACCGAATACGATACGCCCGCGAAGTCACCGCTGGCATTTGAACCGGAATCGTTGCCTTGAGTCGCCTGCGCTGGTGAACTCGCCGCCCGCTGTGCATACCGCATGGTCAGTTCTTTTCCCAGGAGCGGCTTCGCGAGATCAGCCACGTTTGGTTCAGGCGCACCCAGTGGCGGTGTCTTACCCAATAATTCCTCGGCGAACGACTTTTGCAGAATCGCCTCAGGAGCAGTATCCGATGAAAAGAACAATCCCTGCATGCCGTCGAACGAGTCATTGCCCTTTGCGGATTGAGGCAGAGCCGAAACGGTTGTCAGATGGGGTTTGTCTTCAAATCGCAGTTCAGTCGCAAAACGTATGTCTGGATACGCTTCACTCACAGTCGGCATCTGCTCAATCTCGAGCCGCGCCGCCTCATCCAGGATGCGGCTCTGACCTGGGATCGGACCGTTCCGCTCCTCTTCCCGTCCCATCCCGCGCATCTCGCGCCGCGAACTCACGATGATCGTGTCAAACAGGCCCGACTTCACCAGTCGGCGCGATGCCATCTGCTGCAGCCCGATTCCCAACGAAAGCATCGCCACCAGCGAGGCCACTCCCACCGAGATCCCGACAGTTGTCAGCGAATTTCGCAGCAGTGACTCACGCAGATTTCGAAGCGCCAGTTCTGTGAGATCGGGTAGCTTCACGGCTGAGCCTCCAGCGCGAGGCTGTTGGGCCGATTGTCTACCACTTTTCCATCCGCAAGGAAAACCATTCTCTGTGCATAACGTTCGGCAAGAGCCCGCTCATGGGTCACCATCACAACCGTCATCCCTAATTGTTGATTGAAGCCTCGCAACATGTTCATGATCTCGGTGCCGGTGTGGCTGTCGAGATTCCCGGTGGGCTCATCCGCCAGCAGCAGCTTCGGACGATTGATCAGAGCGCGGGCCAAGGCGGCTCGTTGCTGCTCGCCTCCGGAGAGCTCGCTTGGGCGATGATTCAGCCTGGCTTTTAATCCCACTTGTTCCAAGGCTTCGCGAGCGATCGATGCGCGCTGCCCGCGGTCCACTTCCGCAAAGCGTAGTGGCAGTTCGACGTTCTCGATCAGCGTCATGCTCGCGATCAGGTTGAAGGATTGAAAGACCATCCCTACGACGCAGAGCCGGTATTTCGCCAATTCTTCGCGCGAGAGTTTTGCCAAATCGCGATTCTGCACGATTACTCTGCCTGTGGTGGGTGTATCCAGTCCAGCAATCAAGTTCAGCATCGACGACTTGCCGGAACCAGAGCTGCCGAGCAATGCCACGAATTCTCCGGCAGGCACGTCTAGCGACACGCCGTCAACGGCACGAATAATAGTGTCGCCCATGCGGTAATGACGACACACATCTTCGCTACGGATCGCTAACGTAGTCGACGCAGAAACGATAGGAGCGATCGTCATCACGCTATCGGATCGCTCCTCGCAAGACGCTCAACGCATCGCCAGTTTTGACGTCACCGTTCTTGGCTTCTTTTTCATTGCCGTTGGCTGCGACGGCGTCGCCTTCGCCCGGGGCAAGAAACAGATTCTCTTCGACTCCGTGCTGACGCGTGTAGAGATCGTAATACCGGCCGCGAGCCGCATAGAGTTGCGCGTGTGTTCCACGCTCGACGATCTGCCCTTGCTCCATCACCATAATTTGATCGGCCCGCCGAATCGTCGACAGCCGATGGGCGATTACAAATGTCGTCCGCCCCTGCATCAGATACGACAGCCCTTGCTGAATCATTTGTTCCGATTCCGAGTCCAGGCTCGAAGTTGCCTCATCGAGAATCAGGATTCGCGGTTCCGCCAAAATCGCCCGAGCAATCGAAATCCGTTGCCGCTGCCCGCCGGAGAGCTTGACTCCGCGCTCGCCCACGATAGTGTCGTACTTGTCCATAAACGACTCAGCGAATTCGTCGACACGCGCGATACGGCAGGCTCGCATGATTTGTTCTTCCGTTGCATCGGGCCGAGAGAAGGCAACATTCTCCCGGATCGTACCGTCGAACAGGAATGAATCCTGCAAAAC
>DATFQQ010000281.1:0-2596 GCA_035264195.1 Candidatus Sulfotelmatobacter sp.
TCGCGCAGGTTCGCGACGTTGCCTCGGCGATTTACCGCGTGCCGCGATGGTTCAATGTGGAATGGAGGGTGAGGCTCATCGCGCGCCTTGCTGTGCTGTTTCTCGCCATGGAAATTCTTCGTCGGCAAGGTTCTGGAGAAACTGCTGCACGAGACGAGCAAACCGGTGCTGCAGAGGCTGCACTTCACGCAGAGCGATGAGCTCAAAACCGCAGGGATTATGCTCTTCTTGTTTTTCCTCGGCATGCCATTGGAAAAATGGATAGACGACAGATTCCTGGAGAGCTACAAACGGCTTCTGCAAAGGCTTGCGTCAAACCGCGGCACGACCTATTGGCTCAGCTACAACGAACTTCTGAAGACGTATCGCGCGTCTCAGGCGCAAGCCGCGAAGTTTAAGACCGAATCGCAGGCGTCGGGTCAAAATCTGCAGCCGGTAAAAAGCCGGCAGGTTTCCTGACCTGTGGTTACCGAAAACTCCGTCCGAGCTGAAAATGCAGAGGTTCTGATCATTCGTGAGATCCTGGGGGTGTCACGATGAGCTCTCTTTTTGTTGCCCTTTTCGCTTTGGTCACCTCCAGTTTTCGAACCCGTGCCGCCCTGCAGGCGGAGATCCTCGCGCTTCGTCATCAACTCGCGGTTTTCCAGAAGAATGCACCGGGGCGGTTGCTCCTCCAGCGCTCCGACCGACTTTTGTGGGTCTTGCTCTCACGATGGTGGCCCGGTTGGCGTCGGAGTCTACAGATCGTTCGCCCCGATACAGTGATCGCTTGGCACCGTAGAGCCTTCGCTTGGTACTGGACGCGGAAGTCACGACGGCGTCCGGGAAGACCAAACGTGCCGGGAGAAATTCGCGGCTTGATTCGGAACATGAGCCAAGCGAACCCGTTGTGGGGAGCACCCCGCATTCACGGGGAGCTGCTCAAGTTAGGGATCGCGGTAGCACAATCGACTGTGGCCAAATATCTTCCCCGCCCGCGGAAGCCACCTTCCCAGACTTGGCGAACTTTCTTGACCAATCACATGGAGCAGATGGCATCCATCGACTTCTTTGTGGTGCCGACGGCGACCTTCCGGGTCTTGTTTGTGTTCGTGGTGTTGTCGAATGCTCGGCGTCATGTGCTGCACTTTCAAGTGACCGAACACCCCAGCCAGGAGTGGACGATGCAGCAGATCCGGGAAGCGTTTCCATGGGACCACCCGTGCCGATATCTTCTGCGCGATCGCGATGCGATCTACGGCGGGGACTGGGTCGCCATGACGAAAGGCCTGGGCATGGAGGAAGTGATTAGCGCACCACGTTCCCCATGGCAAAATCCGTACGTGGAACGGCTGATCGGTTCCATACGGCGCGAATGTTTAGACCACATCATCGTGTGGAATGAAAGATCGTTGCGCCGGACTCTGAAAACTTATTTTGCCTACTACAACTATGCTTCATACTGCCCACCTCGCTATGTAGTTGGAAATTCGAGACCGTTCTGCAACGATAATGGTAATGCGGGGGCTCGGTTGTTACGA
This sequence comes from Candidatus Sulfotelmatobacter sp., assembly GCA_035264195.1. GTDB lineage: Bacteria > Acidobacteriota > Terriglobia > Terriglobales > Acidobacteriaceae > Sulfotelmatobacter. Next base: position 1,521 of record DATFQQ010000281.1, read on the forward strand.
CGGACGCGCTCAACGAACCTGGCTGCAGCGTCCGTCTCTAGTGCACGTTGATTAAAGACCCAGGGGCCGTCAGCCAGAGGATGCTCGGCTTCAACCTCCCGGCGTTCGACAGCGAGGCGCAAGGTCCTGCCGCTCACTCCCAGTGAGATTGCGGCTTCGGTCAGAGTCATCCAGCCTTCCGTCTTTCGCCTCTCGACAGAGTAACAAGGAATCTCGTGATAACTCCGTAATGCAGTCACTCGTTCCTTCGTCCAGCGATTGCCACGTCCCGTCGGCAGACCAGCGCGGTTCAGCGCTCCAGCAATCAGTTCATCCGAACAGATCCGCGCTAGCACTCTCACGGCATCGACCGCCTCCGGGCTTGTCTGACTGCTATTTTGACCACGACGACGCCGGGGTAGGCGTAACTCAGTGTGTACACCTCCCTTCCAATGCAGGGTGAGAATGATCTCGCCCGCCTGGGCATCCACATCTACAACAATCTCGTGGAGCAGCGTTCGAAAGATGCGTTTCTTCAAACGAACATCCGTCTCCGAACAGCTCCATACGGCTTCTAGCTCGCTTGCCAAATCCTCAAACTGTTCTCGGGTGGGTGCGGCGGTAGCATTTCCGTGACCATGAGTATGCTGCTCGATTCGACGCTCGACCTCTCGCACCCGCTGCAAGGCCTGATTCCAGCGACGTTCCAGTTCGTCCGCCACCAGACGGTTTTCCGGATCCGAGGCGTCGTATTGTTTCTGTGCGCGCCCCGCGGCATAGCGTGCTGCTTCCAAATCTCGTCGCAAGGCTTGTAAGACCTCGTCTTGCTGGCGAGCTTCTTTTGCACTCGCCAAAACCGCTGCTTCTACCGCCGCTGGTTGCACCACGCGGAGTACCTCCTGGGCAATCGCTTCGTCTACCGAAGTTCCACCGAACGCAATGCAGCGTGCCTGCCCATTATCCAGGAAACCCCGACGACATGCGTACCGCAGCACGTCATGGTGATTGCCGCTGTATCCGACGGTGAGCTTACGGCCACAGCGGCGGCAGCGCAATAGGCCGGCTAACAAAGCAGGACCATTTTGCACTGCCCCGGA
>DATFQQ010000282.1:0-2890 GCA_035264195.1 Candidatus Sulfotelmatobacter sp.
GCCAGAAACGCTCGGCGCGAGAGGCGGAACGCCATGGTTGAACGCGATTGTACCGCAAAGTGTTCGGGGAGCAATCCCTTAGGGTTTTCCCGCACTTATGATACGTTAGTGCGGTCTCGCGCTACAGAGCTGCCTTAGCCGTGAGAGCCAAGGGAGGCACTGTGCGAAAACCCCGTCGCGTAGTCATCACCGGACTTGGTGTCGTAGCCCCCAACGGCATCGGAAAAGACGCATTCTGGAACGCCCTCATCGCTGGGAAGTCCGGGATTGATTACATCACGGCCTTCGATTCGTCGCCCTACCCATGCCAAGTTGCAGCGGAGGTACGGGATTTCCATCCGCCGGATTTCATGACGAAGAAGAATGCTCGCGAACTTTGGCGCTTCAGTCAGTTTGCCTTGGCGAGTGCTCAGATGGCTATCGAAGACGCGGGCCTAGACATTGCTGACAACAATCGGCATGGGATAGGAACTTGCTTCGGAACCTGTGTTAGTGGCGTTGAAAGAGTTTACGATTCTTTTGAAACGGTTCGTCGGTCGGGATTCTCTGATCTAAGCCAGTTGACCTCGTTCCAGTACTCCACGCACGCTCCTGTCGCTCATGTTGCGATTGAGCTAGGAATTAAGGGTCCGGTGATGACTCTAGCATCGGGCTGTTCAACCGGCCTTGACGTCATCAACTGGGGCTATGAACAAATTCAGGCTGGAACGGTCACTGCCGTCATAGCTGGAAGTACCGAAGCTCCCCTCACTCCGATGGTCTATTCCACATGGGCTGCTCTGGGCATTTTGACGAAGCAAAATGGAAACCCAGCCCGAGCGTCTCGTCCGTATGACTTGACGAGGGACGGACTCGTTCTTGGAGAAGGTGCTGGCGCAGTGGTCGTCGAGGATCTCGCACAGGCACTCGATCGGGGCGCCCCGATTTATGCCGAAGTGATTGGGTTCGGTTCTGCAAGTGAAGCTCTAAACCTCCGCAAGGGTGACGTGACGGGTGACGGACTCGCTCGTGCCATAGGAGAAGCGCTCAGAAACAGCAAAACGCCAATTCACGACGTTGACTACATCAACTCCCATGGAAATTCTCTGCCGGAAAATGATTTGGCTGAAACCAATGCCTACAAGGCTGTCTTCGGAGCCCAGGCCTATTCGATACCAATTAGTTCAATCAAGTCGATGATCGGACAGCCAATCGCTGCCAGCGGGATCCTTCAAGGAATTGCAACTGCCCTCACGGTTGCCCACGGGACCATACCTCCGACCATCAACCTCAACACCCCTGACCCACAGTGCGATCTAGACTATGTTCCGAATCAGCCTCGGCTCGCCCGTGTCGATCGCGCTCTCGTCAACGCCCATGCCATGGGCGGAACACATTCCGTATTAGTCATGGAGAGGCCTGCCTTCTGATTCATGTCTAGACTGGTGATTCTATTCGCGGTGACCTCCCTCAACTTCGCCCTAGGAATTATTGTCTTTACGAGGAACCCGCGGCACTGGGTAAACAGATCCTTTTCACTCTTTGCAATCAGCGTCGCCTGCTGGAGTGGAGCACAAGTAACGAATCTTCTCGGAGTCGAGCCGGCGGTCTTTTGGGCTCGTTGGTCCTTTTTGATGGGCGGCACGACGGTCCTTGGTCTCGTATTCTTCTTTCACACTTTCCCGTTCTCCAACGACCTCCCACGAACCAAACCCTTCATTCTCATCGCCATCTTCGCGCTGGTCATTTCTCTTCTATCGACCACCTCTCCGTGGGTAGTTGCATCTGCTACCAACACTCCACGTGGCCGCGTGCTGGTCTATGGACCTCTATATCCTGCGTTCGCCGCATACGTCTTCACCTGTGTCGGATATAGCCTAGTCCTCATCATTAGACGGACGAGAGCGGCCAGAGGTGCAGAGCGCCAGCAACTCACTTATTTGTTTGTCGCCCTTCTGGTACCCGGCCTCCTCGGAATATCGACGAATCTAATCATTCCACTCATTACTCGAAGCTCGCAGCTCAGTCAGTATGGTCCTCTGTTCTCCGTCTTGATGGTGGCCATGATCGCACACGCGATCATTCGATATCGTTTCATGAACGTGCGGCTTATATTTCGCCGCGGTGTCGTCTATCTCGTTGCTACCGTAATCGCCGGTGTCTTTCTCGTTTCGATGCTTCTGGTGGCTGATAGGCTAACCGGTGGAACGGCCGACGATGCTCCACTTGAAGTCCAAGTCATCGTTGGCCTGATTGTCGCGATTGCGTTTCGTCCTCTCAAAGACAGAATTCAGCTATGGCTAGACCATTACGTCTATCGAGAAACCTACAACTACCAGAAGACCATCCGCGACGCGAGCCGAACCATTGCTTCAATTCTCGATCTCAAATCAGTCTTGAACTATCTCTGCGAGGTCGCAGGCCGCACCTTTCGACCGGATCTTGTCGCCGTACTTACCAGGGATTTTGATAGTAATGTCTTCGAAGTCGCCGCCGCCAACTCCTTTGCTGCAGCCACTTCAGGTTTTCGAAGTGCCGTTGTCGCCATCGACGGCGCTCTGCCGAGCTTCCTAGCTCGAATTCGCGGGCCTTTGTTGCTTGATGAGCAACCCAATTCGGGATTTCAGCCTGATCTCCACGCAGCTGAAGATCACCTCCGAGCCCTCGGAGGCGAGTTGACCTTCCCGATGTTCTCAGACAATGAATTAACTGGATTTCTCATCATGGGACCAAAGCTCTCTGGCGACGCGTACTTCCTTGACGACCTGGAACTTCTATCCACCCTTGTCAGTCAAGCTGCGATAGCCGTTAAGAACGCTCAGCTATATCGTCAGGTCGTCTTGGTCAATGATTACATCGAAAATATTTTGAGCACGATGGACAGCGCTGTCATCACAATTGATGCAAACGC
>DATFQQ010000283.1:0-7399 GCA_035264195.1 Candidatus Sulfotelmatobacter sp.
GGAGCCTTAACTAACATTGGAGGTGGAACAACCAATTGCGTCGAACCATGAGGGAAATCTAATGCATTGAGGTTGCTGCCGCGTCAGATGTTTGGTTGGAAGTGGACACTCGGGAGAAAAACAGCACTAGCTGCCGACGCGAGGATGCATCCTAGGCTTATCAGCACGAATCGCACGACTCGTTTCACGATGCTGCGATACTTCCTTTTTTCCGTTTCGTTGGCCATGCGAACGTATGTACTATCATGCTCAGTCAATAGTAGAAGTCAGTCAATTGTAGAAAACAGCGTTTACATTCAAATTCGCGATCAGGGAGTGGTAAATGACCTCGACATCGAATTATCAACGTTCAGACTAGTTGGCCGGCGTCCCTTGATGAAAACGCATTTGCCATCCAACCTCAGTGCGCACCCAAATAGAAGACCTCAAACTTTGGCGGTGGGTATTACCTCCATCATCTACATGGGCCGAAACATATGTGAGCAAGGCAACGCCGTCACCCAGAACAACCCCCTCGAAATTGCAGGACTGAATTACGGGGAGCACATTGCCTTTGCCAAACTCAGTAAGGATCTCGGCGCGACTGTAGCGCATTCCTGATCGGCCGAACTCGATGAAATCTGGATGTAGCAACGTCTCCATGCGTCGCGGGTTGCGGCGCGTTTCATTCTTCTGGAGTTCAGTCTCTAAACTTTTAAGCTCCTCAAGCAATGTGGGGCTATTTCTGTCGCGATTATTCATATCGGTTTCAGGGGTGAGTCTTTCGAAGAACAATGATAAATGTCGTTAAGGCGATTACACTCAGCATCACCAGAACAGGCATTTTGAGTGAGATGGGGATTTTCGTCAATTGACCAGGTCGTTGACCAGGTCGGAAGACCAGGTCGGAAGTTTTCCGCGTAGCCCGAGAAATCAACAAAATGCCGCATGGAGATCTGTTAACGGTTGGGCATCGAGAATGAGTTCTTCCGGATGTTCCTTGTCAGGGCAGATCCATGCGCCGGAGAAGCTCTTTGAAGCGCTCATCCGAGCGGTATCGGTCAAAAATAGGATCGACGGCGAGATACCCCATCCAAACCGCGTGATCGTCATACGCGCTTTGCAGCCATTTGAAGGTGTCCTCTTTTCTGTTTAAAGCTGCGTATATTTGCGCCAGGCCATAAGGGGAAACGTAACGCGTTGCCGACATCGTTTCCAGTTCGTGTGCCATTCGGAGCCCGTCGAGATTCCGGCCTGCAATTGCAAGGGCAACCCCGACCTGCGCCGCATAGAGTGGGCTGCCACCAGACAGATTTGCCGCCCTTTTCAACTCGTCGATCGCTTCGTTGTGCAAACCTGCCTGAATATAGTCCTCTCCGAGCAGAAGGTGAGCGGCCGCGAAATTCGGATCGAGATCAACCGAGTCTCGATTTTGTTGGATTGCGTGCACGTAGTCGTGTGCGAGGTAGTAGCGCAGTCCCACCCAGGTGCTGAGCATGAGGTTAAGAGGATCGAGTTGCAATGCGCGCCTGGCTTCTGCAAGTGCTTCCTCGTGCCGGCGTTGCATTGAGAGGTAGTCTCCGTACCAATGGTGTGCGTTAGCGTATTGGGGATCCAACCGGAGTGCTCGTCTGAACTCGGCTTCCGCTCCGGTCCAATCCCACCGATGACTCATGGCAAGACCGAGCGAGGCGTGGGCTTCAGCCGAGTCGGGATCGATATCCAGCGCCTTGCGTGCCGCTGCATAAGACTTCGGGAGCGCCTCGCTTGGGGACTTAAACCCATGCCATGTCAGTCCGCTGTTGCAGTCGGCTAACCCGGAATAAGCCGCGGCATAGGTTGGATCGTTGTCGATGGCCTGCTGAAAATACTGCTCTGCCTTTTGCATACTGGCGCCAGTTCGCTTGTTCCAGTAGTAGCGTCCTTTCAAGTACGCCTCGTATGCTTCTGGGCTTAGCTGCCGCGGAGCGGCCAAACGCTTCTCCTGTTCTTCAGTCAAGGTGACGTGAATCTGGCTTGCGATGCTTCGCACAATCGAATCCTGCACGGCCAGCACATCCTTGAGCTCGCCGTCGTAACTCTCTGTCCAGATGTCGGTCTGATCTTGAGCTTGGACGAGCTCGACTGTCACGCGTACACGGTCTGACCAGCGTTGAACGCTACCTTGGAGAAGATAATCCGCGTTCAGCTGTTTACCGATCTCCTTCGCGGACAACGTGCTCGCTTTGTACTTCGCGACAGAACTGCGGGCAATTACCGCGAGTCGATGCGGATTCAATTTTCCAACTTGTGCGACGATGTCTTCGGTCAGCCCCTCACTGAAAAAATCTTGGGCAGGATCTCGGCTCACATTGTCGAATGGCAAGATCGCTAATACTGTCTTGTGCTCGAAGGCGGCTCGGGCGCGAGAAACTCGCCAGCCCCAAAATACGAGGAGTGATACAACCAGCACTACTGCCAATGCAGCCAACCCTCCGAGAATCGTAATCCGCGCACGCCGACCTACTCGTCCACGAGCAGTACTAATCCCCGCTAACTGCCCCACCGGGCCTTCTCCTTGGTCCGCTGGGTCCATATTCAGTCTTTGCAATTGACTCTCTGGCGCCGAAATCCGCACGCCTTGCTGGGGAGTTGATGGTTCAGGTCTCGGTTGCTCGTTCTGTTCTGTCTCGGGAAAAAGAACCGGGGCAATGAAACGGTACCCACGTCCGGTCACGGTTTGGATAAAGCGCGGGCTTTCTGGGTCGTCCTTTAGCACTTGCCGAATCTTTCGGATTGCGCCCCTAATGCTGTTGTCCGTATCGAGGAAAACATCGCTGCCCCATACTCTGGTCGCGATTTCGTCGCGACTGACTATTTCTCCTCGCCGCTCTATCAGCAGTATCAGAATTTCAAGTGGGATACGTTCCAGCTTCAACACTTGACTGAAGTGACGCACTCGCCTGGGCCGAAGCTCGAGTTCAAAATCCTCGCCGAACCGGATCGATTGCAGCAGTCCAATTGGATGGGAGGTCATCTTACGCCGCCGAAAAATTGAACGATTTTACACCACGGCGGAAAGAGCTGCTTAAGTACAAACAATCCTTCTACTTAGCCCGACACAAACCATAACGATCCGACACGCGCCTCGCTATGGACACTTAACTTCCTAAATAGCAATTATGCCGCTCACGCACGCCAGCGTGCCTCGGAGGATTGCAATGAAAAACATCTACTGCCAACCCATAAACCGCGTGCTCCTAAGTGTGTTGATGGCGACTACTCTGTTTGAAACCGCAGCCGCAAGAGCAGATGTCGTTTCGGACTGGAACACGATTGCGGTTAATACAGCCGTCGTCAATAATCAGAACCCATTCGCCCAGGCACGATACGCGGCCATCGTGCAGATTGCGGTATTTGAAGCCGTAAATTCAATTACGGGCGAGTACAAACCATATCTTGGGACTATAACAGCGCCGCCCGGTTCTTCGGCTGATGCAGCAGCCATAGAGGCTGCCTATCAGGTGCTGAGCACTTACTTTCCTGCCAGCCAAGCGACCCTGGACGACGATCGCAGCAACTCGCTCGCGTCCATACCGGACGGCGAGGCGAAGAGTAACGGTATCGCAACAGGTGACGCCGCAGCTTTGGCCATGATTGCTCTGCGGGCGAACGACGGCTCGTCGCCTCCGCAGTTCAAGGTGCCTGGCCCGCCTGTCGCAGGTGAATGGCAGGCAACGCTGAGTTGTCCAATTGTGAATGGAGTCGCAGTCGGAATCGCCTTTCAATGGCAGAATGTAACTCCGTTCGGAATCCCCAGCGCCAGTGATTTTCTACTCAGCCCGCCACCGGCGCTCCCGAGCAACGAATACGCAAAGGCCTATAACGAGGTCATGACAGTCGGGAGCTCCAACAGTACAGAGCGACCGCAAGATCGAGCAAACGTCGCCCTCTTCTATGCCGCTTCCTCGCCAGCCCAGGTCTTCAATCAGGCAGCCCAACAAGTGGCGCAGGAACAGGGAGGTTCCCTAACCGAAAACGCTCGCGCTCTGGCTCTGATCAACATCGCAATGAGCGACAGCCTAGTCGCATCATTCCTCAACAAGTATCACTACAATTTCTGGCGTCCCGAGACGGCAATCCACGCAGGAGATACCGACGGCAACCCTAAAACCGAAGCCGATGCCAGCTATGTACCGTTCATTGTGACGCCATGTTTCCCGAGCTATCCCTCGAACCACGGCAGTGCAGGGAACGCTGCTGCCGAAGTGCTAAGGCGTCTTTACGGGGAGGCTGGGCACTCGATCACGCTAAGCAATCCTGCGGTACCAACCATCGTCTTGCAATACACGTCGTTCAATCAGATTACTAACGATATTTCCGATGCCCGCGTCTACGGCGGAATCCATTTTCGAACCGACCAGGAAGCCGGTGCGGATTTAGGTCGCGCTATCGGCACAGCGGTCTACAAGAACAACTTGTGTCCCGTTCGCAACGAGAGGTGACTGCGACAGTGAGAACAACTCCGCCGTTCGTGCGCTGTAGTCTATTGAACGTACTCTCTAGCTCACGAATGGCGTTCTCGAACTTCCCGATGCTTTCAGCTATGTAGGATTCGTTCCTCGCTCATAACAGGCAAACCACGAGCATCTTGAAGTCAATTGCCGAAAACAGGCCATTTCACTCATTGACCCGGTGATGAGTGAATGGCGATATTTCGCCAACTGAATCGCGGGCTATCCGCTGCGCGATAGGTCGTCAAAGTGTCGACTGATCCTAGTGGAGACAAACCATTGAGCCAGATGGAGATCAACAGTTTGCTTAGAATTGCGGGCTTCCTCGTTGGCAATCGTGGTCACCAAACTTGCCCCGAAGATAGTCTTCAGCACCTAAAGCATCCTGAAAGTACTCCGATGGCGTAAAGAACTTGCGCCCGCATGTGGTACAGCCACCCATCATGCCAACCCCATCATGTTTCTTGAGAATGGCGAACCGGCCCCAGTCCGCGTGAATCTGCTTCGGTTTCGGGAGAACCTGCGTCATGACTCGCCTCTTTGTTCCAGTGGTGTTGCGGACAGGCCCCAACTGTATCCCCGTAGTCGGGGCCTGTTGAGCCGAGGTCTAGCGGCATCATTTGAGGGCAAGAAGCATACATCGGCACAAATCGGCGTACCAAGCGCCAAGATGCGCCAGAGCCAAACGGAAAAACGGCCCAACGAAGCCTTCATCTTCGGTGGGCCAATGTCGATGTACTTTTCAGCGGATCAGTCTACCTCCGAAGCTGGGAAGAATTCAACCCTCTATTACAGTCCTCGGCGCTTCAGCCAGCGTGGCAGGATGATGCCCATTGCGACGGCCCACCAAAACCAGATCTTGAGAATGAGGTGCCACATTGTTGCTGCTTAGCCTCGCCGCAGGTAGGAGAGAGCGACGCTACTCGATTTCGTATTTCACGGGAGTTCCTTCCCGTCGTTCGATGAAGACGTCCGGCTTGCCACCAACGGTTGCAGCAGTGGTCATATTGGCAAGCCGCAAAACGAGCTGTCGAATTGCTAACTGCAATTCATGAACAGTCTTTTCCCAGTCAGGGCTGGATTCGTACGGGACACGGCCACACAATTCGCGAATGCGATCTTCAAGGCGCCGACTGGGCATTGGAGACATGCGAAGGGCGCGCCAAAAGGATGCCAGAGTCCCTGAATTGTTGGATACCCTACAAACTGTATTCGGGCATCAGAGAATGCCTGATTTCACCGGGTCGCTGAAAGCCGTTTTTCGGATGGATCATTCATAGAGCTAGCGCCCGCCTGCGCATGGAGTGGGGGTCAATTGTTGTAATCAATTGCTGTAACCAGGCCATTTCACTCAAAACCATCCGCCAGCTAAGCAAGGTACAATTTTCTCAAGTAGCTTCTACTCGGGTGCATCCACGCGGCACGCCGGTTTCTGCCAGGCCAGATAGCGCTGCGGTCGGCAGCCCAATGGGAAATGCAGCGAAACGTCGTCTCCTTGCAGTAACCGGTCTGGCCTACAGCAAAAACGATGCGGCATACTCGGCATGCTGCCAACTAGCAGCTGATGAGAATCTCTCGTGAATGCTTGGTGCTTCGATGACTCGAAACATTGCCTCCGCACTCCTGTTGTTCCTCGCCATTATTGTTCCGCTCTCCCTTGGCCAAATGCCGGACTATGCGACCGGCACCTTTCATAGACTTCAAGCTCTCGCAGGAGATTGGGAAGGTAAAGACGACGCCGGCAATACGGTTAGAACCAAATTCCAGGTCGTCGCAGGCAATACCGCTGTCATGGAGACGCTGACAATGTCAGGAATGGAACAAATGTTGACCCTGTATACCGTCGACCGCGATGGAATCGCTCTCGTTCACTACTGCCCGACGAATAATCAGCCACGCATGCGGGCCATCCCATCTTCGGCAGCGATCAGAGAACTGGTCTTTTCGTTCCAGGGTGCTACCAACCTTCCCGATCCGTCGATCGGCCACGAACAAAAACTGGTCCTGCAGTTTACGGGTCCGGATCAAATTGTCGAGCATTGGACCTGGCGAAAGAATGGCAAGGACGCCGAAATGATCTACAACTTCACCCGTAGTCAGAGCGGAAAACAGTAATCAGGCAAGGTAAGAATCCGCGCGGTGAAGGTGCAGTCGAGTACTGTCGGAGAGTCAATGACTGCTATGGCGATTCCTCACAAATCGGCTTCAGATTGGCTTCGCTGATAGCCACGCTGCGGCAATCAAACACAGCGTAATGATAGTTGAGAAGACGATCGGCGTGGTGAATGCGTATCTCCAACTCAGAGCTGTAACCATGACGAAGCAAATGGCCAGCGCCCACGCAATGCGTCGCATGAATGCATCAAAGCTCGGAGCCGTGAGACCGCCCAATTGCCACGCCACTACCGCCGTGAACAAAAGAAAAACGGAAAAGAAGAACCCAAACGCGCTAAAAAAATCCCAATACGTGCGGTTAAAGCCTTGTGCATTGACATGAACCGATTGCATTGAGCCAATAACCGAGCTAACTCCCCATTCAGGATTGTTCTGGCGAAAACCAAGGGTATGTCCGATCGCAAAAAGCAGAAGAAGAACAGCGGCGATTCGATAAAAAATAGACGCCTTCACGTCTCCCCTCCAGAAATTATGGCGGGCAGTGTACCACGGTGCGAGTGGTCTCACTTCCTCTGAATCACACCGCATAGGCGTCTTGCCCGTGTCGGCTGACGTTACCAGGTCATAACACTCTTTAACCCATAGGAAAATGTTTTTCCTGATGGTAGATAAGTGAAATTGATTAGATAACAACGTCGGCTCCTCCCCGAGGCCGAGTAGACTTGGCAGCGCATAACTGACCAAGACTCGGAAGGAAAGGAGCCGAGTATGTTGATTATAGGGTGTGATTTTCATTCGCGCTTCCAGCAAAT